>NZ_JBNNIW010000027.1:21097-32593 GCF_050269715.1 Halomonas sp. NPDC076908
GAGCTTCAGCTCGCGAAGATTTAAGCACCTAGCCCGATTAACCTAAGGGGCGCCTGCGGCACCCTTCGCCCACTGGAAGTGGCCTCCTACAATGGTGTGGAGCCTGATTATTGCACTGGTGCCAATAGCGATTTGTAGGAGGGAGCTTCAGCTCGCGAAGATTTAAGCACCTAGCCCGATTAACCTAAGGGGCGCCTGCGGCACCCTTCGCCCACTGGAAGTGGCCTCCTACAATGGTACGGTGCTTGATTATTGCACTGGTGCCAATAGCGATTTGTAGGAGGGAGCTTCAGCTCGCGAAGATTTGGGCGCCTAGCCCGCTTAATCTAAGGGGCACCTTCGGCACACTTCGCCCACTGGAAGTGGCCTCCTACAATGGTACGGTGCTTGATTATTGCACTGGTGCCAATAGCGATTTGTAGGAGGGAGCCTCAGCTCGCGAAGATTTAAGCACCTAGCCAGCCGAACCTAAGGGGTGCCTGCGGCACCCTTCGCCCACTGGAAGTGGCCTCCTACAATGGTACGGTGCTTGATTATTGCGCTGGTGCCAATAGCGATTTATAGGAGGGAGCTTCAGCTCGCGAAGGGTTAAGCTTCCAGCCAACCTAACCTAAGGGGTGCCTGCGGCACCCTTCGCCCACTGGAAGTGGCCTCCTGCAATGGAACGAAGCTTGCTAAATGCACAGTGCCGAATGCCACTTATTGGCAATTATACTCAGGGCCATAGCTCGGGCATAGGCCGCCCATTCACTCGCCATATGCCGCGCACTACATCAAACTGCAGCTCGCGAGTACCAAGCGGCAAGCCGAGCCATAGCGCAGCAACAGTCGGTGCCTCGTGCCATGTGAAGTCACCATCAATGCGCTCGAACCATTTAGCACGCTCCTTTGCTTGACCCAAACTGACCACGCTGAGTTCGTCTAACCGACGGGCATCGAAGAATAGCGCGCCGTCAGCATCCAGCCGAATACCCAATAAGGGGCTTTCAATATCGACGGTCATCACATCTAAACGGGGGGAGTCACTAAGAATTTTACGCAGATCTGGCTCTAGGCGAGCAAGTAGACCTTCCGCTACAGGTAGGCTTGCATCTCCCCAGGCGGCTTCCTGGCGCAAACGACTAATCACATGACGAACCGCATCGGCGTTCAAACGGGAAAGCTCCATTTCAATGCGGCCATTAAGCAGTGGTGTGTCGGGGGCTTCAGAAGGCACCATGACATCACCAACCGTTAACTCTCCTTTCAGGCGCAGCTCGCTCTCATCTAACACCATGTAGCTATGCAGGTCTAAAGGTGAAAGTTGCATATCATAAGAGGGATAGTTCAACTGCAGCGTTTCGATATGCAGGTGATCGCGCTGGGCGAAGTGATAAGCATCATCAATATAGGTATAGCGGCTTTCAAGCACCGTTGGCCCAAGGGAAAGTTGGGCCATGCCATCGGTAAGCGTGAGTTGGTCCAATAGCGCACGCAAGCGCCAGTCACCGAATACGCCTTCTAAGCGCATACGACCACCACGGACGGCGAGCTCTCGACCATTTTGCTGAATCACGAAGGGTGCTAAGGCGAGGCGTAATTCGCTACGGCCGCTCAGGGTGTGATAGCGGCCTTGCCAGCGTGGTACAGACGGTGCGGTGACTTCACCCACGGCCTGCTGCAATACGGTATCCAGACGGGGTAGCACAGTGCCTTCCACGTCGGTACTTAAAATCCCGTGGCGAGCATTGTAGGTCAGCTCAAGGCGCCATGGGCGTCCTAATAGAGGCGATAGAATGAGCCTGCCTTGGGAGCTTAACCACCCTTGGCTGCTCTCTGTGCGGTTAACGCGCCACTCGCCGCGTGCTTCCAGGTCTTCTAATGCTTGGCGCAGGCTACGCTCAAAAAGAACGCTTGAGAGGAGCTGCGCTGCCATCCATACAACGGCGATAATCGCCAAGGTAGGGACAATCAGACGTTCCTTGCGCATGCCATCTCCTTGGAATTAACGCCTTGTAGCCAATGCACCAAAAAAATATCAGTTACGACTAATTTATACCCACAACTCACCACTTACCACTTACCACTTACCACTTACCACTTACCACACAGCCTAATGCAGCCAGAACCATAGATGCATGGTACTCCAGGCATAAACGCCGGCCATCACATCATCGATCATAATGCCAAACCCACCCGCCACCCGGCGGTCAGCCCAGCGTATTGGCCAGGGTTTAAAGACATCGAAGATGCGAAAGACAATAAACCCCCATAGCGCAGCTTCCCATGAAAAGGGCACGGCTGCCATGGTCAGCCAGTAACCGACAAATTCATCCCACACGATTCCTGAGTGGTCGTGAACCCCTAGATCGTGTGATGTTCTATCACATAGCCAAACGCCAACGATAAAGGCGACAAAACAAATACTTAAATACCACCCCAGGGGTAAATCCGCCATCATCCAATAGAAGGGTATGGCGGCTAGGGTGCCAAAAGTTCCAGGTGCCCAGGGCACCGTACCACTGCCTAAACCAAAGGCAAAAAAATGTGTTGGGCGACGCCAGACACTTTTCGGTGCACGATTCATGGCGCTTCCCCGTTAAAATGCTGCCAGCCCGCGTAGCTACCTTGCTCATCAATACCCGCGCCGCTAATGCCTAGTGCCTCTCTGCACTGCCCAATAACGGTTAAGTTTAGGCCTAACTGCGCTAGACGCTGCTGCGCTTTTGTTAGTTTTTCAGGCGCTAGTGTGATGAGCAGCTCGTAGTCATCTCCCCCCGAAAGTGCAGCCTGCTGAGCCGCTTTATGGCCCAACTGACGCTCTAACTCTTCCGCCAATGGCAGTGCCGCTAACTCTAGCACTGCGCCGACCTGGGAGGCTTCACGCAAATGGCCCAAATCCGCTAACAGGCCGTCGGAAATATCCAATGCTGCAGACGCTAACCCGCGCAGAGCGATACCAGCCGCCAAGCGCGGTTCAGGTAGTAGATATCGGCGCAGCAGTGGATGAGCTAAGTCCCGCTCACCCAGCTTCCAGAGTGCCAGTCCACCTGCCCCTCCCCCTAACGCGCCGGTGACTGCAATCAGATCCCCCGCTTGGGCACCACTACGGGTTAACGCTTCAGCTACCGGCACTTCGCCCATCACAGTAACGCCAATGGATAGTGCGCCAGAGGTGACATCACCGCCTACCAGCGTGGTGGCATGCTGCTGCCTAAGTGAGTGAAATCCGCGCGCATAGTCTGCTAGCCAAGCGTGAGTCGCCTCATCATTGGCAAACGGGCGCTGATCAAAGGTGAGTGCCATTAAGCACCAGCGTGAAGCCGCTCCCATGGCAGCCAAATCGCTCAGCGCAACAGCCAATGCACGATGACCCACTGCAAACGCTGGGGCATCATAGGGAAAGTGTACATCGACGACTGACGTATCGACGCTTACGGCTAGCTGTTGTCCCGCTTGCGGCACCAGTAGCGTGGCGTCGTCTCCACATCCTAGTGTGACGCCATTTGACGCAGTCATCGCCTCCTGCGATGACATAAAATAGCGTCGGATCAAATCAAATTCGGCAAGCACAAAGGCCCCTTAAACGCATCGCCATATCGCTCGCGTTCAGAGACGGCGAGCGCTGACCTCGGCACTTCGCAGGCGGATCGCCAGTTTATCGAGAATGCCGTTCACGTATTTATGGCCATCGGTGGCGCCAAATGACTTTGCCAGCTCAACGCCTTCGTTAATCACTACACGATAGGGTACTTCCATACGACGGGATAGCTCGTAAGCACCTAATCTGAGGATTGCTAGTTCAATTGCATCGAGATCTTCTAAGCGGCGGTCCAGCAGCGGAGAAATATCGCGATCTAGCTCTGCTTTGTAACGCACCGTGTTGTGTAAAAGCTCATGGAACAGCGCCTTATCGGCGATTTCCATCACTTTTACCCAGTTTTCATGATCTTCCAAGTCATCATCGGCGACCTGACTACGAAACTCAGCTTCAATAGTGGTGATGGATTTACCCGTCATATGCCACTGATAAAGCCCTTGCACGGTTAATTCACGTGCTGCGTGGCGACTCTGCTGGGCAGCCGAAGGTTTACGCTCGCTCATTGTGCGTCTCCCAGCGCGCGCAGCAAAGAGACCATTTCCATCGCAGCCATCGCGGCTTCAGTGCCTTTATTACCCGCTTTAGTGCCCGCACGCTCAATGGCTTGCTCAATGCTTTCAACGGTCAACACACCGTTGGCAATGGGCGTTTCAAACTCAAGCTGCAAATGGTTAATAGCCGTATTACAGCCACCTGCCACATACTCAAAATGAGGTGTACCGCCACGAATCACCGCGCCCAGCGCAATCACTGCATCAGGTTTCATCACCTTCAGCACGCGCTTAACCGCAAGCGGAAGTTCCCAGGCACCCGGCACATGCACAATGTGAATATGCTCGGCGTCGACACCATGACGGGTCAGACTGTCGATGGCACCTTCCACAAGGCTGTCCACCACATGGTGGTTAAAACGACCGACCACAATGACGTAGCGACCATCGACATCAACAAACGTACCTTCAACTTGAGAGAGCGAGTGCATCTATTTATTCCTGCTGAGAAGTTGGCTCATAGGCCGTGTCATTGGGCCCCAGACGCTCGACGACTTCTAAATCAAAGCCGGATAGCGCTGAGAATTTCCACGGCGAACTAAGTAATCGCATTTTACCGACGCCCAAATAGCGCAATATCTGCGAACCGGTGCCGATGGTTAAATAGTTACCGGCACCGTCAGAATCACTGCTGCGCGGCTGGCGCACGCGATCCAAGAAGATATCAAGCTGATCTTTTAAATCCTGATGGGGGCGTCCGTCATCAATCAGTACAAAGACACCAGGGGCGGAACCGGCAATTTCTTCAAGCGCGCGATGGGCATCCCATCGGCACTGATCACCTTTCATCAAGCCCATAACATCACGCAGCGTATCGGTAAGGTGTACACGTACCGTGGTCGGGCTTTCCGGCGTAGGCTGACCGTTCACAAGTGCCAAATGATGGGCACCTTGGATACGATCACGGAATACGTGCAGCGTCAGTTCACCATGGGAAGTCATCACCGATGACGCTTCCAGGTGATCCACGGTCTGTTCATTGACGATGCGGTAGTGAATCAAATCCGCAATAGTACCGATTTTAATATCGTGCTCTAGGGCAAACGCCTCAAGCTCAGGTCGACGCGCCATGCTGCCATCATCGTTCATGATTTCACAGATTACGCCACTCGGATCAAACCCTGCTAGTGCGGCTAGATCACAGGCTGCTTCGGTATGCCCTGCCCGACGCAACACGCCACCCGGCTCTGCCATTAGCGGAAAAATATGCCCTGGCTGCACGATATCAGACGGTTTGGCATGCGCCGCTACCGCCGCTTGTACGGTGCGCGCTCGGTCTGCGGCGGAAATCCCCGTAGTGACGCCTACCGTTGCCTCAATCGACAGAGTGAACTTGGTTCCAAAACCAGAGCCGTTATCACGTACCATAAGCGGCAGATTAAGCTGCTCACAGCGGGCCCGGGTCATGGGCATACAGATAAGGCCACGGGCAAAACGTGCCATAAAGTTGATATGCTCGGCCTGCACTTTTTCAGCGGCCATGATGATATCGCCTTCGTTTTCGCGATCCTCATCGTCCATGAGAATCACCATTTTGCCCTGGCGAATATCTTCTACCAGTTCGGCGATAGGGGCTAAGCCTCTCGATGAGGAGTGCGCCATGGAATCTCCAATAAGTGTTGTCATCATGAACGGTAGTAACAAAAGATTATCGCGTTAAGCAGAGACAATTTCGCGCGTCAGGGTACCTTGCTCTCGCTCAATGCGCTAGATGCGCTAGTCGCCTGAGGAGAGGCGATAATGCGCCAATCACTCCCCACCGCCCGCATATCATGAATGGTTAAACGCCGTTGATCGGCCATGCGAGACAGCCCAGGGAGTGCAAATAGTGGCCGTGCTTCACCGCCTAACAGAGTGGGCGCGACAAACAGTTGCAACTCATCGATCAGCTCTGCATCCAGCATGGCGCCCGCCAAGGTCGCGCCCGTTTCTACCAACAGCTCATTCACCTGTTCGTTTTCAGCTAGCCACTGCAGCATGAGGGCAAGATCAATACGCCCATCACTACCGGCAGGCAATACCAACACTTCTGCCCCCGCTTGGGTTAGCCGGGCGCGCTTTTCAGCCGAGTGGGCTGGCGTGGTGATCACCAGGGTGCGCCCTGGCTCGCTCAAACAGGCAGCCGCGAGGGGTAAGCGCAGCCGGGTATCTAAAATCACCCGCAGGGGCTGGCGACGAACGACGTCATCGGCGTTATCCAGCTTTAGTTGCTCAGCACGCAAAGTAAGCCGTGAATCGTCCATAATCATCGATTCTACACCGCTTAATATCGCGCTAGATCGCGCCCGCAGCCGTTGAACTTGGTAGCGTGCCTCTGGCCCGGTAATCCACTGTGACTCCCCAGATCCCATGGCGGTGCGGCCATCTAAACTCATTGCCATTTTTAAACGCACAAAGGGGCGCTGATCGGTCATGCGAGCAATAAACCCAGGATTTAGTCCCCGGGCATCGCTCTCTAGCAAGCCAACGGCAACCTCGATACCCCCTTCTTCCAACAGCTGTATGCCGTGGCCACTGACTTGAGGGTTAGGGTCTACCATCGCGATGACTACTCGCGATACCTTGGCTGCCACCAGCGCTAATGCGCAGGGGCCGGTGCGCCCAGTATGCGAACAAGGCTCAAGGGTAACGTAAGCCGTTGCCCCTTGGGCGAGGGCTCCCGCAGCATGTAAGGCGTGGATTTCTGCGTGAGGTTCACCGGCCCGCACATGGAAGCCTTCTCCGACAATTTGCTCATCGCGCACGATGACACAGCCTACCCGAGGGTTAGGGTCCGTGGTGTACAACCCTTTTTTGGCTAGTTGCAGCGCCCGCGCCATAAAGCGGTGGTCGGCTTGGCTAAACTCAGCACTCATATTATAGCGGCCCGCTCTTTTGAGAAGGCTCTTGAGTCGGCTCTTGAGAGAGCCGGTCTATTTCTGCTCGAAACTCGTCTAAATCTTGAAATTTACGATATACCGAGGCAAACCGAATATAAGCGACATGATCGAGGGTTTTCAGCGCATACATGACCGACTCACCGATATCGCGGGCATTGATTTCACGATCCCCTCGCGCTCGTAATGTTTGACGAATGCGTTCTACTGCCGCTTCAATGGCTTCAGCGCTGACCGGGCGTTTTTCAAGCGCGCGTAGCATGCCCGCCCGTAGCTTGGCTTCGTTGAAGGTTTCGCGTGAACCGTCGGACTTCACCACCCGCGGCATCACTAGCTCAGCAGTTTCGTATGTCGTAAAGCGCTCTTGGCAGCTTGCGCACTGGCGACGGCGTCGCACTTGGTCGCCATCGGCTACCAATCGCGAATCCGTCACTCGAGTATCGTTTGCACCACAAAATGGGCAATGCATGGCGGTCAACCTGTTGTCAGCCCGTGTCGGCAAGCCGCACGAATTAGCGTGTTATAACCTATCGTTAGTGTGTGCTATTAATGGCATTTAAAGCAGCCATAAGTGCCAAAAGCTACTATTGCTTAACATTTAAACGCGGTATCTACCTCGTATTGTAACGATTTGGCACACAAGCTGCAGCGTTTGTGGCAGATTGTTTATCAGGAGCCTCCTATGCCCCCCTTCGAACAAACGGTTCACCACTACCTTACCCACCTGTATGGGTCGCGGGCAGGCGAAGTACAACGGCGTTTAAATCAGCACCTTGAGCATTTTCTGTCACTTGCTCCATTTTCGTCCACCCCCATCACTGCTACCGACAATAATGCACCCTCATGGAGCGAAAAAGATCAGTGGGTGATCACCTATGGCGACTCGATTATTGAAGAGGGCGTGGCGCCATTAGCCGTTTTGAGTGACTTTTTACAAAGCCGCCTGGGGGATCACATCAGTGGTGTACACGTGCTGCCCTTCTTCCCGTGGAGCAGCGACGACGGTTTCTCAGTCATCCATTATCGCGAAGTTAATACTGAATTAGGTGATTGGTCACATATCCGTGAGCTTGCCGGACATTACGATTTAATGGCCGATCTGGTACTCAACCATGTCTCGCGGGAATCACTCTGGTTCGTCGATTACCTGAGCGGCAGCCTGCCCGGTCGCGACTACTTTATCGAAGCCGCTCCTGAGACCGATGTCTCTCAGGTGGTGCGCCCGCGCAGCAGCCCATTACTAGTGCCCATTTCTACCCGGCGCGGCACCCGTTACCTGTGGGCTACGTTTTCTGAAGACCAGCTTGATTTAAATTTTGAGAACCCGGATGTACTGCTGGAATTCGTAGGCATCTTGCTGTTCTACCTTGAACAAGGCACGCGGATTGTGCGTTTGGATGCAGTGGCGTTTTTATGGAAACGGCTGGGCACACCCTGTATTCACCTGCCAGAAACCCACACTGTGGTGCGGCTGCTGAGGGCGATTGTGGATCATGTGGCCCCTGGCACCCTACTGATTACCGAAACCAATGTGCCCCATCAGGAAAATATCAGCTATTTTGGCTTAAACCGGCTCCCGGAAGGCCCCCCCGACGAAGCCCATATGGTGTATCAGTTTGCCCTTCCCCCCCTGTTGCTGCACACCCTCACCCGAGGTGAAGCCAGTACTCTGCAAAGCTGGCTTTCCAGCCTGCCTGTGTTGCCTGAGCACTGCACCTATCTAAACTTCACCGCCAGTCACGACGGCATTGGCGTACGCCCGCTGGAAGGCTTACTGCCTGATCACGAAAGAGATGCGTTGCTGGAGCTAATGCACAAGTTCGGCGGCTTCGTTAGTATGCGCAGCAACCCTGACGGTAGCGACACACCCTACGAAATCAATATCACTTGGTTCGAAGCCATGCGCGGTACCCGTCGTGGGCCAGACCCGTGGCAGATCGCCCGCTTTCTATGTAGCCAGGCGATTATGCTCAGCTTGCAAGGTATTCCTGCGCTCTACATCCATACGCTAACGGGCACGCTTAACGATGTGGAAGGCGTTGAGCGCAGCGGACGCCTGCGCTCAATTAACCGTCGGCGCTGGCAGCGTAGTGAGTTAGATTTACTGCTAGACAGCCCCTCTACTCCCACCCACGATGTTTTTCACGCGCTAAATCGGCTGCTGGAGCAGCGCCGTCAAGAACCCTGCTTTCACCCCACCGCCGCTCAACGGGTGCTGGACTCTGCGCCGGAACTGCTGGCGGTGGAGCGTGGCCCGCTGCACGATGGACGCCGCCTGTTAGCTCTCTACAACGTCACCGACCTGCCGCTTCCGTTAGAGAACGCCGGAGAGGCCGTTACCCAAGCGCTGGAAAAACATGCCTGGCAAGCGCTTGACCCCAGCAACCCCTGGGTAGCGGAAGGAGCACTGCCCCCTTATGCAATACGCTGGCTGGTGACCCCCAGCTAACGCAGGCAGCATGTCTGGCTCTATTAAGCACAACACGCTGCGGCATAACGCCCCAGTGGCGTCACATATAATCCCCAAATAATGTTGTATTGAGATACTCTCACTACATCACTATTTCCGGGATTATGTTTGCTTATGCTGCAACAGAGTATCGCCCTTGGACCGATGGGCTTTAGTATCCACCAGCTATTGATTGGCTTGGCTTTTCTATTGGCACTGCTGGCCGGTGCATTGCTGGGTCGTCGCCACCGAGTTCCCGTGAGCGATACGCTATTCACGCTGTTATTTTTCGCCTTGATAGGGGCGCGCCTGATCTTCGTGGTGCGTTACTGGGGTGAATATGATGGTCTGCTCGACCGCCTGGACATTCGGGATGGCGGTTTTGATGTTGTCGGCGGTATTGTTATCGGTCTTGCCTATGCCGGTTGGGCGCTATGGCGTTCACCCCGCCAGCGCATGCCCCTCAGCGGCGCGCTACTGGTGGGCGGCCTGACGTGGGGGTTAAGCGCGGGTAGCGCACTGCTGATGGATCATCAGTCACGCCCACTGCCCGATGTGGCACTGATCACTCGAGAAGGCGAGCACATCAACTTACCGCAAATGTCGCAAACCAGCCAGCAGCCCATGGTGGTCAACCTTTGGGCCACCTGGTGCCCGCCCTGTATTCGCGAGATGCCGGTCTTTGAGGAAGCACAACAGCGTGAAACTGGGATTACCTTTGTGTTCGTCAATCAAGGTGAAACGCCAGCACACATTGAAGCCTTTATGGACGAACACGGGTTCGCGCTAGACAATGTGTGGCTAGACCCTCGCAATGCAGTTGGCCAGGCGACCGGTGCCCACGCCATGCCAACTACGCTCTATTACGATGCCAATGGCCAATTGGTCAATACGCACTTTGGTGAGCTTTCCAGCGCCACGTTGCAACGTGGTTTGGAGCGCTTGCGCTAGGCGGTTCTTTTACTGAGTCACTCCTGTATTTATTTCGATGTCGTTTATTACTTAATCAGGACGCTGTTATGCACTTAAATCGTCAACCTATCGTAACCGGAATATTCCTTCTCGCAGGCCTTTGGGGCACGTCTATTAGCTATGCCGATGACCTACCCGCCCCCGTTCAAGCACTAGCTGACCAGGGTTTGGAAATTCATGGCCAGTTTGATGCCCCCGGCGGATTACGCGGCTATGGTGCCAGCGTACAGGGCCAAGACATGGCGATTTACCTTACGCCTGATGGTGAACATGCCATCGTGGGCACGCTGATGGACGGCGAAGGCAATGACCTTACTGAAGCACAGTTAGACGAGCATGTGCGCGCCCCTCTTGAGGCAGAAACCTGGCAACTATTAGGCGAAAGCCATTGGATACAGGATGGCGATGTCAATGCACCGCGGGTGATCTATACGTTCACTGATGCCAACTGCCCCTATTGCCGCCAGCTGTGGCAGAACGTTCGCCCCTGGGTAGATGCCGGTGACGTACAGCTGCGTCATGTCATGGTAGGGATTTTAGCGCCTGACAGCCCAGGTAAAGCCGCCACCATTCTCGGCGCTGATAACCCTTCTGCTGCCTTGCACGCCCACAATCGCGGCGATGAAGTAGCGGCCAGCGCCCAACCGCGTGAGATTGAAGAGCAAGTGTATGCCAATAACCAACTGTTTGAAGAGCTTGGTTTGTATGCCACCCCAACCAGCGCTTTTCAGCGTGAAGCAGAGAATGGCACCATCCGTATTGATCGCATTCAGGGCATGCCAAGCGACGAACGGCTAATTGAAATGATGGGCAGTGAAGCGCCTTAAAAACAATCGCGAGCTAAAGCTTCTTCCAACAAATCGCTATTGGCACCGCGCAATAATCAGGCTCCACACCATTGTAGGAGGCCACTTCCAGTGGGCGAAGGGTGCCGCAGGCACCCCTTAGGTTCGGCTGGCTAGGTGCTTTAATCTTCGCGAGCTGAAGCTCCCTCCTACAAATCGCTATTGGCACCAGCGCAATAATCAGGCTCCACACCATTGTAGGAGGCCACTTCCAGTGGGCGTA
>NZ_JBNNIW010000027.1:32686-33580 GCF_050269715.1 Halomonas sp. NPDC076908
GCACCAGCGCAATAATCAGGCTCCACACCATTGTAGGAGGCCACTTCCAGTGGGCGAAGGGTGCCGCAGGCACCCCTTAGGTTCGGCTGGCTAGGTGCTTAAATCTTCGCGAGCTGAAGCTCCCTCCTACAAATCGCTATTGGCACCAGCGCAATAATCAGGCTCCACACTATTGTGGGAGGGCGATTTATCGATGGTTCGACACTTCAACGAAGGGTGCCGAAGGCGTCCTTTAGGTTAAGTAGGCTAGATACCTAAACAATTGAGATCCAAACCTACTCCAAGAACTTAAAATTGAAAACCACAGATAAAGCGAGCTAAAATTAGCTTTTAGATATAACTACCGTTTGGGAGTTCTAGGGAAATGCAGAAAGGCCATGCACTGCGGCGAGGTAGATATTCCGTAGAGGGCGGCCACTACCTAATTACCATTGCTACGCAAAAGCGTTATCCATACTTTCTTACGTTTGAACATGCCTGCAGTGCTTCCAGAAATTTCTATCACCCTCGTGTAACTAAAGCAGCGAACACTCTTTCCTTTGTGGTAATGCCTGATCATATACATTGGCTTTTACAGCTTAATGGAGAGCTTTCAGAGGCCATTCGTCGTTATAAAAGCTATGTGTCATTAGCCATCGGAGAACGTATTTGGCAAGATGGGTTTCATGACCGCATGATTCGCCAAGAAGAAGATTTGAAAAGTGTTGCTCGCTATATTGTTGGTAACCCACTGAGAGCCGGGCTTGCCACCAATATTAATCAATACAGCTTTTGGAATGCAGCGTGGCTTTAACAACGAATAAGGCTAGTGCCCAAACATTCGCGAGCTAAAGTTCCCTCCTACAAGTAGGATTGGGCACCAGCGCAGTAATAAGGCACCGTACCATTGTAGGA
>NZ_JBNNIW010000027.1:33674-58421 GCF_050269715.1 Halomonas sp. NPDC076908
GTAGGAGGCCGCTTCCAGCGGGCGAAGGGTGCCGAAGGCACCCCTTAGGTTCGGCTGGCTAGGTGCCTAAATCTTCGCGAGCTGAAGCTCCCTCCTACAAATAGCTATTGGCACCAGCGCAATAATCAAGCTCCACACCATTGTAGGAGGCCGCTTCCAGCGGGCGAAGGGTGCCGAAGGCACCCCTTAGGTTCGGCTGGCTAGGTGCCTAAATCTTCGCGAGCTGAAGCTCCCTCCTACAAGCCGCCATCAATACCAGTGCAGTGATCAGGCTCTGCAAGCTGATAGTTTCATCTGCCCTTGCTACTCTTCCGCCAGGTTCTCAAACCTTGGCATGCCAACGTTCCAGGGCTGGATATCGCCTTTTTCACCAAAATTATCGTGATCACCTAGCACATGCCCGTCGTGTTCACGGGTTTGCCCGTACAGTGAACGGTCGTGGAAAGTGGGCCCAAACAGTTCAAGTGTTTCCGCTACATCACCCGTGTAGCGGGGATCTTGGGGGCGCTCTTGGCTACTTACATAATACGCAATATCCCAAGCATCTTGATCGCTGAGAGATCGCGGCTGACCAAGGGGCATATTTTGGTAAATAAAACCGGCCATGGTTTCCACTCGCGCAATCCCTGCCCCCCAGTTATTGGAACCGTCGCCCCAGGGTGGTGGGAATACATAATCGCCGTTTTCGTAATGCCCGGAACCGTCTTCCTGGTGGCATATCGCACAGTTGGCCTGATAAGCCGCTTCACCACGGGCATAGTCGGGTGATTGCTCAGGCTCATCGGGTGCGGGGAAGCCACGCCCATAAATCGGTTTATCCGGGTACATGGGGGCCCCGGTCGCTAGCCACTGGTGATAGGCACTCAGCGCCAGCATTTCATCGCTGCCATATTCCGGCGGCACACCATTCATGGAGTAGGCAAAACAACCGGCAATACGCTCTTCAAGGTTATTTACGTGCTGATTCTTGCCTCGGAAATCAGGCAGTGTAATAGCGGCAGCCCATACCGGTGCGCTAAACGGCACCCGCCCTTCCCCTAGGTGGCAACTGGAGCAATTCATATCGTTATAAACATACTCATCGCGCAACTGCTGAGTATTGGTAAATAAATCGTGACCATAGCGGATGACTTTCTTCAGTTCAGGATGAAGGTCTGAGTTTTCAAGGTCTTCCATGGTGGGCGGCTCATGAACCAGCATATCCAACGCCGCATCCGCCCTTTCTTCCTGCTGGGCAAAAGCATTGGTGGCATAAAGACTAATGCCCGCGCCTATAGCAAGCGAACAGCCGGTTATCACTAATACAAGAGGTCGACGGCAGGTTATCATTGTGCACTCTCCTGTGCAGCGGGAGCGGGCTGGGTGGCATACCAGGCAGATACCGCCTGGATATCGTCATCACTCATGCGCTTGGCAATAGCGCCCATTAAATTTTGCGGATCGTTGCTGCGTGTCTCATTTTTCCACGCCGTCAACTGAGCGCTGATATAGCCAGCGTGCTGGCTGGCAATGCCAGGAAAATCGCTGCCAACCCCGGTTCCTCCTGAACCATGGCAGCTTTGGCAGGAGACAATGTAGGCATTCCAATCACCCCGTTCGGCGAGCTGCTGCCCCCTTGCCAGGAGTGTTTCTTCGGCCTCATCGCCACCTTGCCCAGGAGTTATCTCAAGCTGACTGTAGTAGGCCGCTACATCAGCGATCTGCTGATCATCAAGCATATTGGCGAAGGACATCATGCTGGCACTCTGACGACGACCTTCTTTAAAGTCGTGCAGTTGTTTAATGATGTAGTCAGCATTTAGCCCGGCTAAGCGGGGCCAGGACTCCCCACCAGGAACATGCATCCCGCTGCCATCGGCCTGGTGACAGGCGGTGCAGGTAGCGGCGGCGGCTTGCCCCCGATCAACATCACCTTCCTCTGCCACTGCACCTGCGGTAGCCAAACCAGCCCCCACCAACAGGCTAAACCTTAATAATCTTTTGTTATTCATATTGTTTTCCCCCTTACATTAGCGTTTTTTAGCTATTCGCCACCGGCACCTTCAAACAGGCGGTAAAACCACCGCCAACGGGACTTTCGAATGTCACACTTCCCCCAAACCGCTCAGCAATCGCCGCCACAATCGCTAACCCCAAGCCGCTCCCCTGCTGCTTACTGGCGCGCCAAAAACGCTGGGTAAGCTGTGCCAGTGTCGCTTCATCAACGCCTGGCCCTTGATCTCTAACGCTGAAGGTCAGATAACTTGCCCCTGGTTGCCACTCAGCGGCCAGGGCGATGGGGGTATCTGCGGGACCATGGCGCAAGGCGTTATCTAGCAAGTTACGCAGCGCAGTAATCGCTAACTCACGCGGCATAACAAGCGTGGCTTCTGGCCAGCTAGACGGCACCACAAAGCGCTCCGACATACTTTGTTCTGACATACTCTGCTGGCTATCGGCTAAGGCATGCTCGGCCACATCGGCTACACGACTCGCTTCACCGTCATCAAAACGCAAACGTCCTTCCACCCGTGCCAGGGTTAATAGCTGATCAAGAGTAGAACTCAACCGCACCACCCCCTCTTCGGCGTGATTAAGCGAAGTCATTGCCGCCTGCCCATCTTGCCGACGGGCCACTTGCAGATGGGTTTTGATCGCGGTGAGTGGGGTGCGCAGCTCATGGGCGGCATCGTTAGTGAAACGCTGTTCACGAATGACGGTTTGTTGTATCCGCGCCAGCAGCGCATTGAGGGTATCGATGAGTGGACGAATTTCTTTGGGTAAACCGTAGGTTGCCACAGGCGCCAGGGCATCGGGATGGCGCTGAGCCAGTGACTCGCGCAGCCGTGTAAGCGGGACCAAACCACGCCAAATGCCTAACCATAGCGCCACCATGCTGCCTACCAGCGCCACCACAAAGGGCACCACGGCCATTCGCACCACGCCGCTGAGCAGCAAATTGCGTTCATCCATTCGATCTGCGGTGGTAATGATCACGCCACCGCGCTCATAGGTGAACACCCGCCACGTCACACCATCTGCCTGGCGGTAAGCGTGGCCGCCTTCTCCGGGCGCTAGAATGTCATCCATATCGGCATGGGTACGCGCCATGATTTCGCCCTGAGGTGAATTCACCTGGCAAGCGAGGCCTTCGATGGGGGGAATAGACAGCACGGGGAACTCAGCGTCCTGCCACGCTTCAAACGGCAGTTGAAGGACTAATCCGGCCACCATTCGTGCCGACTGCGCTAAACGCTGGTCCAGGGTTTCCACAAACTTCTCTTCCAGGTCGCGCATTAGCCACGCCGCGGCGACCCCCCAAAGTAATGCCAGGGTTAAGCCCAGGGTGAGCAGTAACCGCGAACGCAAACTCATAGCTGACCTTTGTAGGGCGCACCGGCTAAATGAACTGCCTCAGGCTTTCCCAACCGATAACCCAGCCCACGCACTGTCTCAATCACACCGTTGCCCAATTTGCGGCGTAAGTGGTGGATATGCACGTTTAGCGCGTTACTCTCGACATCGTCATTCATGCCGTAAAGGCTATCTTTAAGCTGGTCGGCAGAAAGCACACTGCGCGGCGATTGCAGAAAGGTTTCAAGCAGCACCAACTCGCGTCGAGACAGCATAATCAGCTGTTTGTCGACGTACACTTCCCGTGCCGTTGGATCTAAACTGAGCGCGCCATGGGCAATTATCCCGCTACTTCGCCCCGCCACTCGCCGCAGTAAAGCATGCAAGCGGGCCACCAACTCATCCAAGTCAAAGGGCTTCACCAGATAGTCGTCGGCACCGCCTTGCAGGCCGTCCACGCGATCACGCACCGCATCTCTTGCCGTCAGTACCAGCACAGGCACATCAATGCCTTGTTCACGCCACTCTGCTAACAGCTGTAAACCATCACCATCAGGCAAGCCGCGATCAAGAACGACGACATCACTGGTAACCGTTCGGAGTATCTGGCGGGCAGCGTTAAGTGTAGAGACATGATCAACGACGAAGTCAAACGTCATTAAACCAGTACGAATCCCCGCAGCGACCAGCGGGTCATCTTCAATGAGCAAGACGTGCATAACGGTTTCCTTTTTATTACCTGTCATCATGGCTGCCGCGGATTAAAGCAGCGTTAAGCAAACAAAAAACGCCCTTGCTGTGACGGCAAGGGCGATAGCGTTTAGATCATTTAGGTGGGGTCTATTGAGCAAGGCGCTTCGCAGCGAACCACCCGATTACCATGGTGAACAACATGGCCGATAGCGGCAGCGACAGCCCACCAATAGAAGCAATGGCCGGGCCTGGGCAGTAACCCGAAAGCCCCCAACCAATCCCGAACAAGGCAGCGCCTCCCAGTAGCTTGGCATCCAGCTCCCTCTTAGTCGGCAGTTGAAAAACGCCTCCCAGCACTGGAGCTGAGCGCCTGAACACCAGTCGATAGCCGATAAAGGTGGTCATAACGGCCCCGCCCAATACAAACATCAGCGTAGGATCCCAGGCACCCGCCACATCTAAAAAGCCCAGCACACGTGCCGGGTCGGTCATACCTGACACTGCCAATCCCAAGCCGAAAAGCAGTCCCGCGGCGTAGCCAGCGGCGGTTTTCATTACACCGCCATTCATTGAGCTATTCATTGAGTTATTCATGGCAATACTCATTGAAGACCACCTATGCCTATCAAGTGACGCGAGATATAAACCGTCACAATCGCCATGACCAAAAACACACCGGTGGCTGCCATGGAGCGTGGCGCTAAACGCGCCAAGCCACAGACGCCATGGCCGCTAGTACAGCCACTGCCCAGCCCTGTGCCCACACCCACCAGCAGCCCTGCCACGAGCATCAGCCCTACACCACCAGCAGGTGCGCCAATCACTTCGCCAGGACTACCCGTCACGTTTCCTAATCCGCCGCCCAATAACATGATGGCCAGTGGGCCGCTGATTAATCCCAGCAAAAAGGCTAACCGCCAGGCGCTATCGCCCTTGGGGCGCAGCGTTATCAAGTTGCCGACGATGCCACTAATGCCCGCGATGCGGCCCAACGTTGCCATCAGCCACGTAGCGGAAAGGCCGATTAACACGCCACCAGCTAACCCTTGCAGGCTTGCCATCCAGTCCATACCACTTCCCCTACTTAAATTTATTAATGGGTACTTTTAGATAAACGTCGCCATTGTCTTCAGCAGGCGGCATATGCCCCGCACGCATGTTGACTTGGACAGAGGGAATAATCAGCCTTGGCATGCCGAGCGTGGCATCCCGCTCGGTACGCATTTTCACGAATGCCTCTTCACTGATGCCCTCATGCACATGAACGTTAGCCTGCCGTTGTTCAGCCACGCTGGTTTCATGCTGGAAGGTATCGCGGTCAGGGGCTTTGTAGTCGTGGCACAAAAACAGGCGCGTTTGCTCAGGCAGCGCCAACACTTTTTGAATGGAGTGATACAGGGTGCGAGCATCACCCCCAGGGAAGTCGCAGCGAGCGGTGCCATAATCCGGCATAAAGAGCGTATCGCCTACGAAGGCAGAATCCCCAATAACATAGGTCAAGCAAGCGGGCGTGTGGCCCGGTGTATGCACCACCTTTCCCTGCAAACCACCAATACTGAACACATCGCCTTCATTGAACAGCGTATCAAATTGGCTACCATCCCGGGCAAACTCGCTGCCCGCGTTAAATGCTTTACCAAATATCTCCTGCACCTCCACTATCTTGGCACCAATACCTGTTTTACCGCCTAGCTGTTCATGCAGATAGGGCGCGGCTGATAAATGATCGGCGTGAACATGGGTCTCCAAAATCCATATGACATCAAGCTTGCGATCACGAATAAAAGTAATGATGGCATCCGCTGAACGTACGTCCGTTCGCCCGGCGGCATAATCAAAATCGAGCACTGAATCTATAATTGCACAGGCAGTGCTATCCGGATCCTGCACAACATAGCTAAAGGTATTCGTTGGCTCATCAAAAAAGTGGGTAACAATTGGGCGCTGCATCGAAGCCTCCCGTGGAGTGGTTTTCATATCGATGTGGTACATAAACATCATAGTACATAAATGTTATATATTTATACTTTTTTAGAATATAAAGCCATTGCTACCAACAAATATGTGCAAAACAGCGTCTCTTAAATATTTTACTAATGTGTGGTGACGCTAAGCCAATATTGAATAAATCACTTAATTACAAAAATAAGGAAAACCATGACTCAATTAACAACAACACAAAAGCTATGGGGAACGCTGGGAATTATCTGGGGCGCCATGCTGATTTTGGTTGGCTGGTTAGCCTGGGAGAATCGTCAGACGATTGTGAGCGAACGCCGCGACAGCATCCAGTACGTAGTTGAAAGCGTGCATAGCCAGCTAGAAGCCCTGCAGGAGCAGGTAGCTGCCGGTGATCTCAGCCTTGAAGAGGCCCAGCAGCGCGCCATCGACAATATATCCAGCGTCAACTTCGGGGCTGGCGAGTATATTTTCTCTTTTAACGACGACTTACTGATTATTTCCCACCCCAGCCGCACGCCTGGCACCGACATGACCGATTATCAAGACGCCAGCGGTATGGCGCTTTACCCGGAGTTGCTGCGTGCTTCCCAAGCAGGCGTCGGCCATGTTGGCTACCACACTACCCGAGCGGGTGGAGACGAACAGATACCGAAAACCAGTTATGTCATGTCCCTTCCCGAGTGGCAATGGTCATTGGCGACGGGCGTTTATGTCGATGATATTAATAGGCCTTTATTGCTGGCTTGATTCGCTCAATAGTAATTCTGCTCATCATCGGCTTGCCGGTCACGCTATTAATGGGCTGGGTTATTCGCGACGTTTCTCATCGTTTAGGCGGCGACCCACGCTACACCGCCAGCGTCGTCCGCCATATCGCCGACGGGGATTTAACCCAAGTCACTCAGCTTTCAGTAAAAGATCAAAACAGTTTGCTGTTTGATATTAACCGTATGCGCGAAACCCTGGCCGATACGATTGGCGATATTCATCTTGGTGCAAGTCAGGTTAATAGTGGCGTAGAGCAGATCGTGGGCGTTAATGAAGAGCTTTCGACACGCACCGAAGAGCAGGCGGCTTCGTTAGCTGAAACGGCTACCAGCATGGAGCAGCTCACCGCCACTGTAAAACAAAACGCTGAACATGCTGATCATGCGCGTACGCTTGCCACTAGAGCAGCCGAGAGCGCACAGCGGGGCAGTGATTCCATGTCCAACGTCACGACCACTATGGCCACCATTAACGAAAGCGCCACCCAAATGAGCAGCATCGTTAACACCATTGACGGCATTGCCTTCCAAACCAATATATTGGCGCTCAACGCCTCAGTAGAAGCAGCGCGTGCTGGTGATCAAGGCCGCGGCTTCGCCGTGGTGGCCAATGAGGTTCGCCAGCTCGCCAGTCGCTCTGCGTCAGCCGCCCAAGAAATCAAAAAGCTGATTGAAGAATCAGATAGCAAAGTGGTGGAAGGCAGCCGCCAAGTGCGTGACACCGGCGATGTCATCAACAGTATGGTGGATGACATTAAACAGTTAAGCACGCTGGTGCAGGACATTTCTGCGGCCACCATCGAGCAAAGCAGCGGCATCGAGCAGGTCAACCAAGCCGTGACCCAGATGGACCAAATGACCCAGCAAAATGCCGGTTTGGTGCAAGAGAGTAACCATGCGACTCAAACCCTGGCACAGCTAAGCAACCAGTTGCGCCAATTGGTTGCTCACTTCCGTATTAATCAGCATGCGGCCCATGACCAAGTTAGCTTGCCAGCTTCTGCTTCACGAGGTTTACCTCAGCACAGCTGATTTTTAGTTTAGCATGACCTAACAACCAGCTATGAAAAGCTAAGGCCAGCTACTTTTGGGTAGCTGGCCTTTTTATCTAAATAACGAGTTTGAAACGCCTACACCTTCCCCTGATTATCGAGTTCTACCGCTTCATGCATACGTGCGAGCAGGTCTGGCACGGCAGCCTGTACCCGGTTCCAGCTAGGAATAAAGGGTCGCTCGCGGGGGTTATCGATAAACAGATTGCCCGCTTCGAGAAGATTACTGGCAAATAACTCTACGGCTTGCTCTTCCGTGTGGCGGTCAAGGCTTAACCCATTCATCGTGGCATCATGGTCATAGGCTTCAATCAAATCCAATGCAAAGCGGTAGTAAGTGGCCTTGAGCGTGCGGAAATCTTCGCTGCTAAAGGTGATGCCCTGGGTCGCTAATTTACGATAGAGCGCTTTCGATATATCCAGGCTCATGCGATTTAAGCCGCCATCCGGATCCTCTTCACTAACCGGCTGATGCTTATGGTCATAGGCATCGGCAATATCCACCTGGCAAAGCTGACGCAGCGAGTAGTTTCGATGCAACTCGGACAGCACGCCGATCTCTAACCCCCAATCCGCAGGCATGCGAATGCCTTCGAGCACGTCGCTTCGCATGGCAAACTCACCCGACAGCGGGTAACGAAAGCTATCCAGATAATCGAGATATGGCAGCGGCCCGCAGACAGTTTTGAGTGCCCGTAGTAGCGGCGTTACTAACAACCGTGAAACACGGCCATTTAACTTGCCCTCCGCGATACGGGGGTAATAGCCTTTACAGAAACTATAGTTAAAGTTGGGGTGAGCCACCGGGTACATCAGGCGTGCCAGCAACCCTCGCTCATAGGTCAAAATATCGCAATCGTGCAGCCCTATGACTTTTGACCGGCCTGATGCCAGCACATAGCCTGCGCAGTACCACACGTTACGGCCTTTGCCAGGCTCCAAAGCTCCCAGCCCGTGATCTTCCAGCTCTGCATCCAGAGCACGCAGGCGTGGGCCATCGTTCCATAAAATGCGCGTATGCTGGGGCAAGCGTGAGAAAAACTCACGTGCGTATAAGAACTGTTCGCGATTCGCTCGATCCAGACCAATCACAATCTCGTTCAGATAAGGCACTTTAACCAGCTCATCGACAATCGCCGATAACGCGGGTCCTTCCAATTCCGAAAATAGCGACGGCAGTATCAATCCCATTGGGCGGCGGTGAGAAAACTGACACAGCTCCTGCTCAAGCGCTTCTACCGGACGTCGAGTCAGGTTGTGAAAATCCGTAATAATACCGTTCTGATGAAAGTCACTCATTCGCTTACCTCCCTGGATTTATAGAGCTGGTTTTTACAGAACTGATTTTTACAGAGCCAAGGCATCACACGCTTCCGCCGTTTCTACACGGCGGTCGTCTCGCCCCCACCAGTGGGTCACCCCCTCAGCCCAACCAGTCGGCCCTGTTGCCTGCGTGCGGTATAGCGAAGCGTTACTCGGCTCGACGGTTAAGTCGTGACAACCTCGAATAACAACGGCTTGATCTACTGTATCCAGCATAGTGATATCATTCGGCCCATCCCCCAAACCGAGCGAAAGTGGTGTACGCCCTCTTAAGGCGGTGAAACGTTTGATCAGCCACTCTACGGCGGTGCCTTTATCAGCCGAGCGTCCCATGACATGCCAAAACCGACCTCCTTGGGTTAGCTGTAGCCCATCCCCTTCTAAAGCGGCACGAAAGGTATCCAAAGCAGCATCGGTGTCGTGCCATATCAGTGGTTCACTGCCTTCCCGTTGGCGGGCATTTTTGGCACGAGCCTCATCTAGTCCGGTAAGCTCCATCACTTCTTGAACGCTCAACTCACCCATTCTTGTAAAACGAATATCCAGCCGTTCACGCCATACTTTCAATCGGGCGCGGATAAAACCAATGTCCACACCAGGGTGTTTGATAACAACGCCATCCCTGCCACTACCTGGGCGATCCAAACGTGCATGGCACCACCCTGGCGGCAAACCAATAACAGCACCATTTTCAGCAATAAACGGCGTAGCCGTGAGGCCTAACGCTTCACGTAAAGGGATCAATTCGGCACGGGTTTTGCTGGTGACTGGAATTACTGGCACACCCATCTGCTTTAACCGAGCAAGCCAAGGCACAGCGGGACTGAAATCATAACTATGATGATCCAGCAATGAGCCATCTAAATCGGTCACTACAAGACGCGGCTGCAACGCAGGGTCTGGCGAACAAAGTGGCTGGGAAAGTGACACAGTAAGACGAGCGGATTCAGGCATGGCACTACCTCTTTTCGATCTCAACACATGGCTAAGACGTCATGTCTGGACTACCTAGTGGCTATCAGTAACCTATTTATAATAAGTTACTCAGCAAATTGCAGGCCAAAAAAGATAAGTGTTGTTACAGCAGTAGGTTACATCGAATTTTACAGACATAAAGCGTTGGGCCCGTATCAGCACCAAAAAGAAGCATCCTGCATGCACCAAAAAAGATCATAGAACATAACGCAACATTTTAGACGTACATGCATAAAAAGTTTATCCACTCCCTTGGCAACGCTGCGTTAATAGCTACACTGAACTTATACCCACCAGCGATTCTGTACACCCCTCACCTGATGCCAGTGGGCTGCAGTGAACCAAGCCCTTTATTGCCCGCCTCCCCCGACGGGCTTTTTTTTAAACGCTCTAATCAGTTACTCAACGTGAATCACTACTTCCACGCGACGATTTCGTGCACGCCCCTCTATCGTACTGTTGTCTTCCAAAGACTGCGTGGCTGCCAGCCCTACGGCCCGCAATCTTTCTGGGGATACACCCGCCGCCTCTAAGGCCTCAACAATAGCGATAGCGCGAGCACTGGAAAGCGCCCAGTTCGATGAGTAGTCGGGCGTATTAATCGTTTGGCTATCGGAGTGACCCTCTACCCATACCTCACCATCGTAGCGCTGAATGGTTTCAAGCAGGCTGCCTACTAACGATGAGCCGTTGGTAGTGAGCTCTGCTGCCGCTGAGGGAAACAGCAGTTGATCCTGTACCCGCAAACTTATCCCCTCTGCCACCCGTGAGACTTCCACACCGTCTAAATCAGGTAAATAGGCAGACGAACCTACACGCTGGGAAAGCGCTTGCTCTAAAGCGACGGCACCAGAGATAGACTCATCGCTCACCGCCTGCACATTAACGGGCGGGCGATCAGTTAACACCACCATATAATCTGCTAGAGGCGAAGAAAGATCATCACTGCCAACGGGCATGAGTAAGCGAGGCAAAGGAAGCATCGATTGAACTAGGGATTCGCGTGTGGGTGCAGGAGCGGCCAACAGAGGAGGCACACCGTACCTGATGCGCCGAGGCAAGCCAGCGACGCCTAGCGCAGCACTGATGGCCATTGGACTTAACCCGGCCTCGCTCATTATCAGCATATCCTCGCGCGGAGGGCGCGCCTGTACTAGCGAGGCAGGTAAGGGGACGTCCAGTGCAGGCGACGAAGGGAAAACATAGTCGCTGGGCGTATCATGCTCAAACCATTTTGGGTTAGACGACCCTGCAGCGGCAATAATGATAACAAAGAGGGCCACCAGCAAGGTCATGATATCCAGATAGCTAATCATCCAGCCACTATTGCTATCGCTTTCGTGATAGGCCGACATGAGCGAATCATGACGTGGACCGCTGCGGTGATCTTCAAGCATTGCTATTATCGCTCATTAAAGTTTTGAACCTCGTGGCCGATGTAACCATTTAATACACGCCATGTATCACAAACCCTGTACTGCATAACCAGTGCCAGAAAACCAGTACCAGAAAACAAGCCTCGCCATTAGGTATCCCAATGTGGGCATGGCAAACTAGTCTATCAAAAAGCCGTTTAGTAGCGAGAAGGAACCAGCAGGTGCGCATGCTTCCCATACCATCACGATTATCTTATTTCATACGGCCGGTTAGTTTGGGGCTTGCGAGCTTAATGCTCAGCGGCTGCTTTTATGCCAATACGTCTCAAGCGCCAATCGCTACGACCTACCCCTATTCTGAGCAGCAGCGCATGCAGGCGGCTCAGCATTGGGATGTGCTTGCCCGCCACGAAGCGAGCAGTATTTTGCAGCGCGAACGTGTCCGCAATCGAGACCTGCACATCACCGAAGCAGATAGCGCTGGACTACACGCTTACAGCGGCGGTGAATTTGGACGCGGCTTTCGTACCCTATTGACCAGTGAGCTGGTCTCGCGGGGGGCCAACTTAACCACCGTACCTACTCCTAACAGCGCCAATATCAGTATTGATGTAGAAGTAATAGAGCACCGTGACCGAGGTTTTATTCGCCCGCCAGTAGGGGCCTTTACCGCGCTCACCGCGGGTATCGCGGTAGCGACAATCCCCTTTAACCAGTGGAGAGAGCCTGCCTTAGCTTTAATACCTGCAGGCATGCTTGCTGATACCACCAGCGGCAGCTGGACGCATACCGGTAATGAAGAAATCATTGTGACGACGCAAATCATCGATGGCGAACGCATTCTCTACTCTTCGTCCAACATTTACTACATTAACGCTGGTGATCGCCGCCAATATGCCCCTCACCGAGTGCCTCAAGCGCCTGCGACTCCTTCCGTCTCCATTACTGACACGTGGTAATACCATGTTTTTTAAAACTATATTTTTTAATGCCATGTTTTTGAATAGCATGTTTTTGAATAGCGTGTTTTTTATGAATACTCGTCACCGCTTATCCCAGGCAATCTCGCTGGGGCTTGTCATACTTATGCTGACAGGCTGTAGCAACCTGGGCAATGCTAACAACACACAGGCACAGCCAGAACCAGACCTTTCTGAACTGATACATGCTGCTGCCGAACAAATGATTGCCAACAACCCAGAACTCACTCGCTATAGCCCCATGATTGCGGCCACATTTGTGAGCATCGACAACCTTACTCAATCGTCGACGTTGGGCCGAATGAGCTCAGAAATTATGGCATCGGCACTCGCCCGCCAGGGCATGCAGGTGCGTGAAGTTAAAATGCGCGATAGTATGTTCATTGAAGAGAGCGTCGGAGAGTTAATTCTCTCGCGGCAGGTGCAGCGCTTAAGTGCCCAGCACAATGCCCGCTCCATCCTGATGGGTACCTATGCACAGGGCCAGGATTTTGTGTATGTTAGCGCTCGTGTTGTGCGCGCTGGTGATGCCATGGTACTTGGCACCGCCGATTTCCGCTTACCATTAAATAACAACACCCGCAGTTTATTAGAGGGACAAGGAGGCTGGTAAGGCCTCAACGATGATCCCTGACTATTAAGGACGAAAATTTTTTTCAATGGCTCTACGGCAAACGTTTAAGCAACACATTATCGTTATTTTTAGTCGGCTCATTAAGCTGGTCGCCAATCTTACCAAGGTGCTCAGCTACCCTTTTCACGGCTTATTTCCTAAAAAACGCTTCACGCTGCCAGCCTACGCGCGCCCCTGGCTGAAGCCCTCGGGCCAGGCTGCAGCAATCCCCAGAATTATTTGGCAGACCAATTTCACTGACCAAGTGACCCTCCCCGTCTACTTGAACTACCTGTTTAATAGACTGATGGCACCACGCTTTGAATACCGGTTCATGGTGACAGAGGCAAGGCACCAATTTATTGCCCAACACTATGGCGATGAGATTATTGATAGCTACTCAAGATTACAGATAGGTGCCGCCCAAGCGGATTTTTGGCGGTTGCTGGTGCTCCAACACCACGGCGGTGTTTATCTAGATATTGATGCTCATGCTATCTGGCCGCTGAGTGACATCATTCCTGCTGACATTGAAGAACTTTATGTCGTCACGCGACGGGGAGATTTCAGTAATTATTTCTTCGCCAGCAAGCCGAATAACCCCAACCTAGAGCAATTAATTAAACAGGTTAATAGCAATATCAAAGACAATCAGCTTACCAATGTTTTTGATTTAACTGGCCCTGGCGTCTTCAATCAATGGTTAAAGATGGACGAGGTGCCTACCGTCTCCTACCGCCATGCCAGCAACCAAGGCAGCTTTACCAATGAGCATTTTCAGTACATCGACAAAGCAGCAGGCAAGTGGACGAAGGAGCAAAAAACAGTAAGTATTATTCGACCAGAAGAAAAATAACCTTCCAAAAAAAGAGACCCTGTCATTGGCAGGGTCTCTTTTCTCTCAAAGCAAATTACCGATTAAACTTACTTATAAACCGGGTAGCGCGCACATACGGCGGCGGCTTTATCCAGCACCTGCGCTTCAATCGCGCTGGTGTCTTCGCCTTTGGCCAGCACATCGAGAATGTCGCAGATCCATCCTGCTAGATCACTACACTCCTGCTCACCAAAACCACGGGTGGTGACCGCTGGGGTACCGATACGCAGGCCGGAGGTGACAAACGGGCTTTGCGGGTCGTTGGGTACAGCGTTTTTGTTTACCGTGATGTGGGCACGACCTAACGCGGCGTCCGCATCTTTGCCTGTGACGCCCTGCTTGATCAAAGACAGCAGGAACAGGTGGTCTTCAGTGCCGCCGGAAACGATGTCGTAACCACGGTCAATAAACACCTTGGCCATTGCCTGGGCGTTCTTGACTACCTGCTGCTGGTAGGTTTTGAACTCTGGCTCCATGGCTTCTTTGAAGCAGACCGCTTTGGCCGCGATCACGTGCATTAACGGGCCACCTTGGCCGCCGGGGAAGACGGCGGACTGCAGCTTCTTCTCAATATCAGCATCGTTTTCTGCCGAGAGAATCACGCCACTACGCGGGCCGCGCAGGGTTTTGTGGGTAGTGGAGGTAACCACGTGAGCATGGGGCAAGGGGCTGGGGTAAACACCCGCTGCGACCAGACCGGAAACGTGGGCCATATCGACCAGTAAGTAAGCACCGACTTCATCAGCGATTTCGCGGAACTTCGCCCAATCAACAAACTGCGAGTAAGCGGAAAAGCCAGCGATGATCATTTTCGGCTTATGCTCGCGGGCAAGCTCGGCCACTTGGTCGTAATCAATCAGGCCTTGCTCGTTCAGACCGTACTGAATGGCGTTGTAGTGCTTGCCAGAAAAGCTCGGTTTGGCACCGTGGGTTAGGTGGCCACCAGCATCCAGGCTCATGCCTAAAATGGTATCACCGGGCTTAACCAGCGCTTGGAAAACGGCACTGTTCGCCTGGGAGCCAGAGTGTGGCTGAACGTTAACGTAGGTAGCGCCAAACAGCTCTTTGGCGTAATCAATGGCCAGATTTTCAGCGATATCGACGAATTCACAGCCGCCGTAGTAACGCTTGCCAGGGTAGCCTTCGGCATACTTGTTGGTCAGCTGGCTGCCTTGGGCTTCCAGTACGCGGGGGCTGGCGTAGTTTTCGGAAGCAATCAGTTCGATGTGGGCTTCTTGACGCTCCACTTCTTTCTGCATGGCATCAAACAGCACATCATCGAATCCGGCAATTGTCATATCGCGGCTGAACATCGGCGGGAACCTCGTAACGAGAAAGGGTCATCATGGGAGAAGCGAGGACGCTATCATAACGCAGCCTGACGCGACTTTCATCGCATCCGCGTCAGGTCGCACATGAGCATGTTTCATATTGAGCTGGCCATCAAAAGCTGACCAATTAGACAACCATGCTACTTTTCTCATTTGCTACTTTTCTCTTTTGCTACTTGAGCTCGAAGGTAAGACGCCGGGGATTACCGAAGAAGTGCATGCCGTGACCTCCGTATAAGAGACCTTAAGCATAACATTAAGCTAATAAATGTTGGGTACTCACTCGGACGCAGTGAGGCAATATCAGAGGCTCCCGCCACTACTATTTCAGATTGCCGCGTCGCGGCGATCTCGAAACTAACCTGCCACCGCCTACTCAGATTGCCGCGTCGCTGCGCTTCTCGCAATGACCTATGGCGTGTCATTGCGAACGCGGAAGCGTAGTAACGGGAGTAACCACCCACTTGCATTTTTTTCCTCAACATTAAATACTGTATATTCATACATATTCAACCAGTCAGGGTGCCGACGATGCCGGGCCAGTCAGCTCACTTTGTGCCAGCCTTGCCGTTAACCTCTCAGCCGCTGCCTTATTTAACTTTCACGGGTCGCGCGGGTTTTAGCGGTTTTCCTTCACCTGCGCAGGATTACGAGCCACGCACGCTAGACCTTAATGTTCGGCTGGTTAAGAACCCTACCGAGACATTTTATGTCACCGCGACGGGGGACAGTATGGAGGGGTGGGGCATTTATGACGGTGATTTACTGATTGTTGACCGGGGTGTTAAGCCCCGTTTAGGGCATTTTTTGGTGGCGATGTTTGAAGGTGAAGCACTGATCAAACGCTATGCGCTGCACCAGGGTTTCCCACACCTCTGCTCTGCTCACCCGGACTATCCACCGCTGCCCCTTGAAGGTAGCGACTGTCAACTATGGGGGGTGGTGAGGGCTGTCGTGCACGAGTATTTACGTTGATATGAGCTTTTGCGGTGACTAAGCCTTTACGGTGACTAGGCCTTTGCGGTGGCAGGAGTATTAAGGATGATCGGGTTAATCGACGCCAACAATTTTTATGTCAGCTGCGAGCGGGTATTTCAGCCCCAGCTCGAAGGCAAGCCGGTGGGCGTGATGTCGAACAACGACGGCTGTATCATCGCTCGCTCAACAGAGCTTAAAGCGCTAGATATCCCGATGGGTACGCCTGCGTTCAAACTTGAAGGGTTGCGCCAGCGTGGTGAGATCCACCTGCTGTCGTCCAACTATGAGCTTTATGGGGATATGTCGGCTCGCCTGACGCAGCTATTGCGCGATGCCTGTCCAGACGTGGCACCCTATTCCATCGATGAAATGTTCGTCTACTTAGACGGATTAACCATTGAGCAGTGCGAAGCGCTGGGACGTCGCTTGCGTCAGCGCATTCGTCGCCATTTGGGATTGCCGGTGTGCGTGGGGCTTGCCCCAACCCACACGCTCGCCAAGCTGGCCAACCATCTGGCTAAGCAAGACCCTCACTATCAAGGCGTTTGCCTGCTTAATGGACAGGATCACACCAGCGGGGCGCTGCTTAAACGTACCCCGGTAGGCAGCGTGTGGGGCGTTGGTCACCGGCTTGCCGAACGGTTAGTGGTGGGCGGGATTAATACCGCCTGGGACCTGCGTGAATGCAATGCCAAACAGTTGCGTAAGCGCTTCTCGGTGATGCTAGCACGCACCGCGCTTGAGCTACGCGGCACGCCATGCATGCAAATGAATGCCGTGGATAAGCCGCGGGAGCGCATTATGACCTCCCGCTCTTTCGGTCAACCGACCGGTGTGTTTGCGGAAGTGCATAATGCGCTGCGCCGTCACGCCCAGCGGTGTGCTGAAAAATTGCGTGAACAGCGCAGTTTAGCCCGCGCTGTGATGGTGTTTCTTAACACTAACCGCCATCGACGCGACCAGCTGCAATATTTTCCTAATGCATTAATACCGCTGCCCTCACCCAGCGATGACACCCGTGTCATTCTTGACGCCGTTCGCCAAGGCCTTGAACAGATTTATCGCCCGCGCTACCAGTTTATGAAAGCTGGCGTGATGCTACTCGACTTGGTAGATGCCGAGCAGTATCAGATGTCCCTGCTGCATCAGCCTGCCCGTGACCGCCACCCGTTTTTGATGGCTACGGTGGATCAGATCAATCAGCAAATGGGGCAAGGCACGATTAGTTTTGGCATGACGGATGCGCCAGCCGCTTGGCAGTTACGCTGCGCCCATCGTTCTAACCGTTTTACCACCCGCTGGGATGAGCTTATGAAAGTGGGTACTCACCCCGGCGCGATCCAGGCGTGTACTTCGCGACCGTAACCGTTACCCTGAGGCCTCAAATGCGCAGGAAACGCTTGCCCCTATGTCTCTCACTCGTCCAGATAAAGAGTATGCGCCATCGCCTGGCTTGGCCCAGCGCTGGGCTAACCGTTATATACACCGTTATTTTCGCCGTCATCCGGCACTTCTCTCCCCCGACCCGCAGGCGCTGAAGCGTACCCGGCGCTGGATTATTGCGTGGGCAGCGGTCGCCGGGATTATTTCCGGCACGCTGATTGGTGGTGCCGAGTGGTTTATGCGCGCCTTTGCGACTGGCAACTGGGAAGCGATGAGCCTGCGGGAACAGCTCCCCTATTGGGCAGGCTACCTGGCGGTAGCAGGGGTTGTAACGGCCCTGGAAATTGGTTTTTTATATTGGAATGCACTGCGTGGTGTAGCGAGCATTACCCGCTTGGCTGGCCTCCGCTATGGTCAACAGCAGCCACTAGAGCCCGACATTCAGCTCACCATACACGGTGTTACGCGGGCGGCCTTGGAGTACCCAAGCCCAGGTAGCCTTATTTATGGCGTTGACCCTCACGCTTACCTGCGAGGCTGGAAACTATCCATTAGGGCGCTGTTTTACCGTTTAAAAATTAGCTTAAGCAGTTTTATTCTGCGCTTATTGTTGCGTCGCTTACTGGGCCGCCTAACGCTACGCGGCTTTTTGCCCGTGCTGACCGGGCCGCTCTACGCCGTATGGAACGCTTGGATTGCGGCACGGATCACCCAAGAAGCCTATTTGCAGGCACGCGGGCCAGCGCTGGTTAAGCACTTGATGGAAACGCTGGCAGATAGCGATGAGCATACTCGCCAACTCGTGGCACAGGGCGTTGGGGAGCTAATTATGCGCAACCAGCACCCACACCCGAATTTAGTGCTGCTATTAGCTCGCCTGCTCAATAGCCTGCCCGATAAGCCACCAGCGATTGAGATTGATTGGCCAACCGCCCTACAGAACTATGCGCAGCTTAATGACCCATCGCGTAAGACATTGCTCAGTGCCCTCACCCAGGCGGCACTGCTCAGCGGTACCTACCGAGGCTCGCGAAAGCGGTTTTTAAAGGAGGTGTTTGCGACTTGCCAAACGCCACTGCTCAATGAGGATATAAAAGCGCAGCAGCAGCGTTTGTTATCGGGTCAGGCGCCGTAACGCGTTATGCCGTTCTCAACGCCTGGCGCAGCCGGGGGTTGAGGGTTTCGCCCAACGCCACCATGGCAACCAAAATAGCCAGCAGCCACGGCCAGTGGGCTGCAAACGTGACTTGATATAAACCCAGGGCATCAACAAAAATCACCACAATGCCGAGAGGGCTAACGTAGCGCACCATGATTAGCCAAAGTGCATAGGGCAGCGGCGCAAGCGCCAGCTCTTCGCGAAAGCTGTCGCTTTTCAATACAAACCCCGCCAGTACGACCATACCTAAGCCGCCCAGCGGCATCATCCAGCGTGACGTCAGGTAGTCTAACCAGTCGAAAACGTTTTTACCTGCCAGCGTCCAATCGGCGCCTAGGTTGAACGACAGCATTGCCAACGTGCTGATCAACCACAGCACAATGCCTGTTCCCCACGAGGCCGCTCGGCGTGAAATGCCTTTGTTATCGCACAGCCAGGAAACCGTGGCTTCGACCATAGAGATCGACGAGGTCAGTGCGGCCATGGAGAGCATCAAAAAGAACAGAACGCCAAACAGCGTGCCAAAAGGCATCGCCTGGAACGCCAGCGGCAGGCTCATAAAGATCAGCCCAGGGCCTTCACCGGGGTTCATGCCGTTAGCAAAAATCACCGGGAAGATCGCTAGCCCCGCCATCAGCGCTACTACTGTATCCGCCAACGCTACGCTTACCGTGGTACGGCCAATAGAAGCGCCTTTGGGCAGGTAACTGCCGTAGGTAAGAATCGCCCCTGAGGCGAGGGAAAGAGTAAAGAAGGCGTGGCCAAGCGCTGCCAGCATGCCTTCACTGGAAAGGCTGCCCGCGTTGAACGAGAACAGGAAATTGATCGCTGCACCAAAGCCGCCGGAAAACACCCCGAAACCAATCAGCACCACTAGCATAACCACCAGACCCGGCATCATCCAGCTAACGCTTTTCTCAATCCCCTGCTGCACGCCTTTGCCTACAATTAGCATGGTTAGCAGCGTGACTAAGGTACTCCAGAAACCAAGATTTAGCGGATTGGCGTTATTTGCCCCAAACACCGCGGCCATATCATCAACGCTATTGCCCACGAGGCCACCGGTCAGCATCTTCCACAGATACGAGAACGACCAGCCCGCCACCACCACGTAAAACGACAGGATCATAAAGCCGCACAGCATCGCCATCCAGCCGATTAACGACCACGCTGATGACCGGCCAGATTCACTGACGACACGGCGAATAGCATCAATAGGGCTACCGCGGCCACGTCGCCCAAAAGCGATTTCGGTCATCATGACCGGCACGCCCACCGCAAAGATACAGGCTAGATACACCAGTACGAAGGCACCGCCGCCGAATTCACCGGTGATATAGGGAAATTTCCAGATGTTGCCTAGCCCAACCGCCGAACCGGTGGCTGCCAACATAAACCCCCAGCGGCCTAGCCACTGAGTGCGAGGTTGCCCAGAAGAGGTCATTTGCCCATTTATCCTGTCAGAAAAAAGGCGCTCATCCTAAAGGATTTCACGGGCGATGCCCACAAGGGCCTGTTGACATTTACGCATATACCGAGGCTTTCGCGGCGGCATCCAACCGCTGAGCGGTTTGATCCACCTTGCGCAAACAGGCTAGCAGCACGACGCCAAGCGTCACGAAGCCACCCGCCAGCCACAGCCCAACGCTGTAGTGGCCTGAAGCTTCAGCCAGCATGCCGGTTAACGCTGGGGCGCATATCTGGGCAGCGCCATAAGCAAGCGTCATCTGCCCCATTAATCGCGCGGGGCTTGAAGGATAAAGCCTGCCCGCCATGGTCAGTACCAGGCTGACACAGCCAAGGAAGGTGCCGCCATAGAGCACGGCGCTAAGCAGCACAATCGCTGCATTGGCGGTAATGGCAGGCAACACAATACCCACTACCTGAATCGCCATGGCAATAATCAGCGCCCCTAAATATCCCACTCGGCGTGCAACCAGATCCCATAGCATGACCGCAGGGGCGGCGGCGAGCCCCGCCAGAGCAAACGTCCAGTTGCCCATGCCCGCCAGTAGCGGTTCACGCTCAACAATAGCGACTAGAAAGGTAGCACTGATCACGTAGCCGTAACCGGCGCAAAAGTAGGCAGCGAGCATCCAGCGCATAAAGGTACGTGTGGGTGGCATCGCGGGCTGGCTGTTCGCTGAGGGGGCACCTATCACGGGTTTTTCCGGACGCGGCAACCACCGCCAAGCAGGCACGAGCAGCGCGGCACCCAGCAAGCTAAATCCCCACCACTGGGTCTGCCAGCTCAATGACAGCTGCAGCATCATTTCGACCGCGACCGCCGCGACTATCATGCCTAACCCCACACCGGCAAAATGAATACCCAACTCGCCTCGCTGGCGATGCTGGATTAACCAATGAAGAATCAGCCCTGACGCTAATAGCATGGAAGCGCTGCTGGAAAGCCCGGCCAAAAAGCGTAGTCCCGCCCACACCCAAAAGTGCTCGGTGAGTGCCATACCCGCGGTGGTCAGTACGGCCAGTACTAACCCGCAACGAAACAGCGTGTCTTTGATATAAATACTGTGAATAGAGGCGGCCAGCACCGCGCCCAACATATAGCCCGCGTAGTTAAGCGCCGCCAGCCAGCCACCATCGGCGTCGCCCATCCAGGTCTGCTGCTGCATCACCGGTAGCAATGGCGTATAGGCAAAACGCGCCACCCCAACGCACAATATCTGGCTAAACACACCTGCCAGAAGCACTCTAAAGCGTTGGAAACCTAGCGTTGCTGCGGTCATCGGGTGCTCCTTACCAGCGCTTAGCGACTTGTTAACGGCGACGTCGCTATTGTTATATTGATTAGCGTGCGTACAGTGCCGTCATAGTAAGGTGTTTCGAGTAGCGCGTCATGACCACCTAGGTCGGGGTCTGTCACTATATTAAGCGGCCTTCTCTACAAGCGGGGCGGGAATCTGGCAGACTAGAGGCGATTATCATCCACCGTAATAAGTGAGCAAAAACGATGAGCGATGCAGCAAAACCCTGGACACAGCCAATGCCCAGCGCGCAGTTCAAGCTGATGCGCGGTATTCTTGCTGCCCCCAGCCCTGTGGGCCTGGAAGCAGCGATGACTTACGGCGTACTCAAGCCCCATTTTGAAACCTTTGCCCCTGAAGGCTGGCATCTTCACCAGTTCAAGGGTAACGCGGGCGTTGTTCTGGACACCCATCCTGACCGCGACGATATGTTTAAGGTCATGATCATTGGCCATGCGGACAAAATCCGTATGCAGGTACGCTCAATTGGTGAGGATGGCAAGATCTGGATCAATACTGATTCGTTCCTGCCGACCGTATTGATTGGCCATGAAGTGAAGCTGTTTAGCGAAGACCCGGAAGCCCCTGGCAGCTATCGCTGTATTGAAGGTGGCACGGTGGAAGCGCTCGGTGCCATCCACTTCTCTGACCCTGGTCAGCGTGATGGCAGCAAAGGGCTTAAAAAAGAGCAGATCTACCTGGATCTGCAAATCCACGGCAAAAATAAAAAGCAGCAGGTGTTAAACCTGGGTGTGCGTCCTGGCGACTCGATCATTTTTGATCGCCCTATTCGTCCTGGCTTTAGCCCTAATACCTTCTACGGCGCCTACCTGGATAACGGCCTAGGCTGTTTTGTGGCCGCTGAAGTGGCACGCTTGATTGCGGAAGCAGGCGGCACGAAAAATGTGCGCGTACTGTTTGCGATTGCCAGCTACGAAGAGATTGGCCGCTTCGGTAGCCGCGTGATGGCGGGTGAAATGAAGCCCGATGCCCTGATTGGCGTTGACGTGAACCACGACTACGTGGGTGCACCCGGTATTGGTGACAAGCGCATGCAGCCGTTAGAGATGGGCAAAGGCTTCACCATGGCGGTAGGCTCGATTGCCAGCGAACAGCTCAACCGTATTATCGCCACCGCTGCTAAAGAGCATGACATTCCATTGCAGCGCGATATTGTGGGCGTGGATACCGGTACCGATGGTATGGCAGGCGTATTAGCATCAATCGACAGCGCTGCCACTTCAATTGGTTTCCCCATTCGCAATATGCACACCATCTCAGAGACTGGCCATACTCAGGATGTACTAGCGGCAATTCATGCCCTTACCCATACCCTGCAAGCACTAGACGCCCTGCCGGACCTACAGCGTGAATTCCTGGATAACCATCCGCGTCTGGACCAAGCCAGTCCGTTAACGCATCAAGGCAGCGCCAAGCCAAAAGATGAGGACGAAGATAGCGAAGAGGCACAAACAGTGTAATTAATTTTTTACTAATCTATCCTAAAATGACCTGCTAGGTATTTCTAGCGGGTCATTTTTATTTAGGCACATTTATTTAAGCGCACTTATTTAAGCACAATGCCTAACCCCCTTCGTGAAGCGTTTACCCCTCGTCATACCACTACTAAAGTTGCAGGCATTCAACCAACGTTTTATAAACCAAAGTGGTAGGATATTTTCTATAAATTAGCCAACCCTAACCAAGCTATTGTTTATTAATGGAGTTATACATGGGAGATTCATCGCTAGGATGGCGGCACTGGACGCCGTTACTGGCAGGGCCACTACTATGCCTACTCGTACAACTTTTTATGCCCGAGTCGCTTATTGACCCTGCTCCCCGCTTGGTTCTTGGCCTGACGGCATGGATGGCGGTGTGGTGAGTAACGGAACCCGTTCCGATTCCAGTCACTTCTTTTCTGCCGATGATTATTTTGCCGTTAAGTGGCGTGATGACATTAGATGACACCGTTGTTGGCTATGCCAACCCGGTTATCTATATGTATATGGGCGGTTTTATACTGGCCATTGCCATTGAGCGTTGGAACTTACATCGTCGCATTGCGCTGAATATTGTCAGCCGCATTGGCAATAGCCTGCGTAGTATCGTGCTCGGCGTGATGATTGCCTCGGCGTTTCTATCAATGTGGATTTCAAATGCCGCCACGGCATTAATGATGCAGCCTATTGCGGTCGCCTTGCTTGGCGAGTTGGATGAGCGTGATCAGTTCAATGGCACACAGCGGGACGCTTTCGCGCGCGTCCTGCTGCTCACCGTCGCCTATTCGGCCTCCATTGGCGGACTGGCCACCATTATTGGCTCGGTACCCAATGCGATTGTGGTGGCCATGATTCCGCAGTTTTTTGATGGAGTAGAAATTAGCTTTTTAGATTGGATGCTATTTGCGCTGCCCCTTACTCTGATAATGCTCGTTATCTTGTATTTTTACCTCACGCAATTCTACGCAAAAGTGCCCAATAACCGCTTAGAGGTCAATTTCGTTGCTCAAGAGCTAAAGGCACTCGGCCCTATGAGCAGGGAGGAGAAGCGCGTTCTGATGGTGTTTGTCACCACTGCGCTGGCATGGGCATTGCGGGGCTGGTTAGCGCCATTTTTCGACCTGCCGCTAAACGATACACTCATCGCTGTGATCGCCGCCGTGGCGCTATTTATTATTCCGGCACACAGTGAAAAGCGCAGTTTATTGGTATGGGATGATATGTCTCGCCTGCCCTGGGGGCTATTTATCCTATGGGGTGGCGGTATGACGCTCGCAGCCGCCTTCAGTGCCAGCGACCTAACAGGGTGGATCAGTCAACAACTGCAGCTACTGGATGGGGTTAATTACTTCTTACTTATCCTATTTATGGTGCTATTGATGCTGTTCTTAACAGAGATCATCTCCAATACAGCGACTGCCAATATGGCTATCCCGATTACGGCGGGAATGGCGGCCGCTATTACCACGGGTAACCCGCTTGGCTTGATGGTAGCCGTCGCCCTGGCGACCACCTGTGCCTTTATGATGCCTATTTCTACGCCCCCTAACGCTGCTGTTTTTTCAACGGGGCGTATTACGATCGAGTTAAGCTCAAGTCTGGTGTATGGGAGGAGGTAGGAAGGGTGGCGTATCCTGTTGATTGATCACGACCAAGATCTCAACCAACACGAGTGGAT
>NZ_JBNNIW010000028.1:0-55215 GCF_050269715.1 Halomonas sp. NPDC076908
GGCTTGCGAAAGCCAACTTGCACGGGGCGAAGGATCAAAAAGTGCTCGCTGGCGGTGATAGGGAAAGTGTCGGCGCCGGCTTCACGGATTCAGGAATTTGCTATAGCCAAAATTATCCTCTAGCTCTGAATTCAAGCAATAAAGACATTGCCTCAGTGATTAGAGCTCCTTATTATCCGCTTAAAAACACACCAAGGGGGCTAAGATGCTTTTTCGGATGTTCATTCAGCTTTTTCACTACTTTGGGCAGTTGGGTATTGGCAGCTTACCGAAAGCCTACGCTTTTGGTAAGTACTGGAGTAGTGTCGTAGCAGGCTGTTCGTCTTCTCGTTACTTCCACGCTGGCCAAAGCAAGTTGTTGTATAATTTTAAGAAATAAGTCTATTTTCTGGCTCAGCACTCATGGCGTTAAACGGTTCTAAAGCGGACTTGATAGCTTTAATGGTGCCATTATTGAAACGACAACCGAGCTGAATATGCCCAGGGAATTAACCACTCACTACTCATAGCGATCTTTCCAGCGTTGGCGGTTGACCTGTTCCTTGAGCATTTCAAGAATGTCGTAGAGAACCTGTTCGGTCACATGGTGGCTGCCTTCATCAACGGTCAGCCAGGTATCAAAGCCACTGTCGGCAGTGCGTTCTACCAGCTGGCGAAATTCCGTTGAGTGGATGCCGAGTGCTAGTTCATCGACCAGCCGTTGGGCGATACCGCTTAGCGATTCCTCCATGGCACTGGCGGCGGGCTGCCCCATGGGTAGCCGCCGTAAGCGCTGAATTTCGGGGCTTTCGCGGAGACTGCGGCTAACCAGCTCGCGAATATACGCCATAATCTCAGGCCGGTTGCGTTGGTAAGATGTACCAACGGTCGCTTCTAAACGTTGGGTGATTTCATGAATCAACTGTGCTTTGCGCGGCATGACAACTCGGTCAATAACACGCTCCGTTAGCGAATCGCTGGCACGGATCTGTTGCTGTACGTTGCCCAGCAAACGAAGGGCAATGCGATCAGAGAGCTCTTCCAATAAAATATCGTAGTACTTAGCGGCAAATTGGTAGGCTGACCAGCGCGTAACGTTAATGATACCCAAGCGGTGTAGGCGGTTGATGAGCGAGAATACCCGGAGGAGGCGTAGCCAACGGAAGCCCGCCAGGGGAATACAGCCGAGCACGTCATACCAGTGCACAAAGGGGTAGAAGAACCAGCGGTGGTAGCGTCGCTCGGCAATAGCCACTGACCAGCCCAGCAGTACATCGACCACAAAAATGGCCACAAATACCAGGTCAATGCTGAAAAAGCGACTGTGAATCGCCTCGTCGTAGAATGCATGAAAGCCAGGCGCGATGTTGGCGATGCCCTGATTGATGGGATCGAACAGAAACAGTGAATCAAACAGCAGCAGTGAAAGGTTGATTATCACTGCCGTGAGAATGAAAAAGTCCCAGCCAAGATGGGCAAATTCAACCGCTTTAGGCAGATGCGGATAACGTTCCCTGGCGGGCATACGAACTCCTTGTCGTTGGGACGTGCGGGGCTGACTATTGGCTCTGAGACTGATGCTGTTGCTGCGTTAGCAGCTCTTGTTGCTCCGCTTGCTTGCGTAATTTTTTGCGCAGGGCTGCCTTTTCAAAACGCAATTTTTGCAGTGATGTTGCCAGGGTGAGTGGCGGTACGCTGGCTGGGTTACCGTCAGCATCCACTGCCACCATGGTCAGGTAGCAGCTATTGGTATGCCGAATCAATTTGTTGCGGATATCTTCGGCGACAACCTTAATGCCAATTTCCATTGAAGAGCGGCCAACATGGTTAACGCTGGCTAAAAAAGTAACCAGTTCACCCACGTGAATCGGTTGTTTAAATAGCACCTGATCCACCGACAAGGTCACCACATAATGGCCTGAATAGCGGCTGGCGCAGGCGAAGGCGACTTCGTCTAGCTTTTTAAGAATCGCGCCACCGTGCACTTTGCCGCTGAAGTTTGCCATGTCGGGCGTCATCAGCACTGTCATCGATAGTTCATGCTGCCCAGGGAGGGCGGTGTGTTCGCTAATGTCAGTGTCTGACATACCATCTTCCTTCTGTGATCACTGCCTGCCCCAGCGTAGTGTCAAACTGAGCGGCAGGCAGTGAATGAGAGGCTGCTTTAAAACCACACAAGCCCGACGGAGATAATAGCACCGGTAATAAATAGCTGAATCAGGCAGAAGCCCATAATATCTTTGGCTTTCAGCCCGGCAATCGCGAGTACTGGCAGTGCCCAGAAAGGCTGCAGCAAGTTAGTCCATGCATCACCCCAGGCAACCGCCATGGCAACGCGAGCGATATCGGCGCCCAGTGCCTCTGCCGCAGGCAACATAACCGGAGCTTGCACGGCCCACTGGCCACCGCCGGAAGGCACAAACAGGTTCACAATGCCTGCACTGAGGAATGACCAGAAGGGTAAAGAAGTCGCAGTGGCAAACGATACCAGCCACTCAGACATGCTCTCAGCCAACCCTGACTGAACCATGATCGCCATGATGCCCGCATAAAACGGAAACTGAATGACGATACCCGCGCCGCCTTTAATCGCTTCGTTCAAGCTGTTAAGCAGGTTGCGGGGGGTACGGTGCAGCACAATAGCTAAAAACAGAAACAGAAAGTTAACCACGTTGAGGTTCAAGCTGCCGCCCCGTATTAAAAAGTGGTCGAGCAAAAACAGCAGGCCTGGAATGCCGACCAGCAGCGCAAGCGCCATGCTGTTTTCAAGGCGTTCTGCGGGGCGAGTAATTCGACCTACAGGCTCTGGCTCATCGTTCAGCACGCTAGGGTCAACGTAGACGCTATCTTTCTCATCCGGCAGCATCATACGGTTTACTAAGGGAATAGCGATAAACAGGCAGGCGACGATAGCGATGTTAAAGAAAGCGAAAATTGTTGAACCGGTGCTAACCACGCCTATTTGGTCGGCGGAAAAATGGCCTTCGGTGGCGATCGTTAGCGGAATAGATCCCGCTAAACCACCATGCCACACCACAAAGCCTGAGTAGGCACTGGCCACCAGTAGTCGGTAGTCCACGCGAATCAGGCGAGCCAGCTCTTTAGCGAACAGCGCGCCGACCACAAGGCCAAAGCCCCAGTTGATCCAGCTTGCTGCCAATGAAACCAGCGTCACTAAGATGATCGCGCCGCCAGGTGTTTTGGCAGTGCCAGCGATTTTTTGCAGAATACGTTTTACTGGCGGTGAGCTTGCCAGCATAAAACCAGTGACCAGCACCAGCAGCATCTGCATCGAGAAGGTAAGCAGTCCCCAGAAGCCATCGCCCCAGAAGCGCAGCACCGCCAGCGGCGTTTGGCGCTCAACAGCAATGGCAGCGACCGCCGCGATTAACGTCAGCAGTAGCACGAAAATATAGGGATCGGGTAGATAGCGCTCAACCAGCTTAACCGCCGGTTTTGATATCATTTTAAGCATGGGATGCTCTCTTTATTCATTATTAGGAAATGGCTAAGCAGTGCCTTGGCTGTGCATAGGGAGTGCAAGTGCATGGCTAATATACGGGGGAGCGCGGCTTTTTTCACGTTGAAGGTATCCACTTCATCTCACGTTAGCGCCCTTACTGCTCATCGTGCCCGTTTTATTGCCAGTGGGTAAGGCGATAGCGGCGATAGTAATGAATCAGTACGGCAGAGCGAACGAGGGTAAACAGCATAAACGCAAGCCAAAGGCCATGATTGCCTAGCCCTTGGGTAAACCACCAAGCGGGCAGGTAGGCCGCGAGCCCAATAAAAATACTATTGCGCATTTCGCGCACGGCGGTGGTGCCAATAAACACCCCATCAAGTAGGTAGCTCCATACGGCTATCAGCGGCATGACCACCATCCACGGCAGGTACTGCGCCGCTGTAGTGCGCACCTCTTCAAGCCCGGTGAGCAATGCGATCAGGCCATTGCCGCCTAGCGCAAACAGCACGGCGGCAGCACCCGCCGTCCAGAATGAGAAACGGGCGGCAGCGCGCACCGTAGCGGCAAACTCACGCCAGTCTTTACGACCGTAAGCGCGACCAATCAGTGATTCGGCGGCGTGGGCAAAGCCATCCAGGGCATAGCTGGTCAGCATGATAAATTGCAGTAGCACCGCATTGGCAGCTAATACTGTATCTCCCTGGCGGGCGCCCTGGGCGGTAAAGAATGCCATCGCAAACAGCAGGCCGAGGGTGCGTACAAATAGATTGGCGTTGACGTTAAACAGTGCTGCGTAAGCCGCCAGTGCTAGCAGGCGCTCGCGTAAGAAATGGCCTTCTAATCGGGCTAGCTGGCGCACCACTAAGTAGCTGCCGAACGCTAACGCGCTGTAGTCAGCGATTACGCTTGCCCAGGCTACGCCGTTGCTGGTCATTCCTAGCCCGACGACAAACCATAAATCCAGCACGATATTAACGCCGTTGGTTAGCAGCAAAATCATTAACGTGACACGCGAATTTTGCTGACCCAGAAACCAGCCCAGGATGGCATAATTGGCCAGCACCGCTGGCGCTGACCAGAGACGTATATGAGCGTATTCACACGCTATGTTAGTAGCTACGTCGCTACCATCTAACAGCCACAAGCCTAGCGTAATCAGCGGTGAGGAAAACAAAATAAGCAACGTGCCAATCACCAGCGCCATGATCAACGATTGCCCCAGCAGGTTGCGTACATCAGCGTCGCTTTCGCGCCCCATGGCTTGAGCGACCAATCCCGTGGTGCCCATACGCAAAAAGCCAAAACCCCAATAGAGAAAGCTAAATAGTGTGGCGCCTAAGGTAACGCCGGCGAGATAGCGAGAGTCGGGCAGGTGGCCGACCACGGCGGTATCCACCAGCCCGAGTAGCGGGACGGTGATGTTGGAGAGGATGATTGGCCAGGCGAGGGCCCAAATCCGCATTAGGCTTAGGCGGCAGTGATGATGCGGTACTTCTTCATCAACTGCTCTTGGGTCTCGTGGCGTTCAGGGTCAAGCGGGATACAATCTACCGGACAGACCTGCTGACACTGCGGCTCGTCGTAGTGACCGACGCACTCGGTGCATAGATTCGGGTCGATGACATAAATCTCCTCACCAGGAGAGATGGCATCATTGGGGCATTCGGGCTCACAGACGTCGCAATTAATGCATTCGTCGGTAATCATCAGGGCCATGGGCATACCTCGCGGATGGCGTTAGGCTAGCTAGTGTAGTGTTTACGCAGCGCCTCGGCGACCTGTGGATGTACCAAGGGGGAAATATCACCGCCGAGCTTGGCAATTTCACGCACAATGGTTGAGGAAATATACGAATTTTCTACCGCTGGAGTTAAAAACACGCTTTCAAGCTCTGGGTTTTGAGCACGATTCATATTGGCAAGCTGTAGTTCGTACTCAAAGTCGGAGACGGCGCGCAGACCGCGTAGAATTATCGTCGCCCCTTGCTCATGCATCATCGTAGTGAGCAGCGTTGAAAAGCCGATAACCTCAACGTTAGGCAGCGATGCGCAGACCGCTTTCGCTAAGGCCATGCGCGTTTCCAGGTCGAGGCTGGGACTTTTGCCTGGGCTTGCTGCCACCGCAATGACCACCTTGTCGAACATGCGCGCGCCGCGCTCAATCAGGTCAAAGTGACCATTGGTAATGGGGTCGAAGGTGCCGGGGTAGACGGCGATATTCACTTTATTAGCGCTCATCGCGACGTTTCCTCATCCAGACGGCCAAAGGGGTTATCGCTGGTTAACGAAACGGCATGATTGTAACCAGGTATGTGAATCCGATCGGCATGAATATCGAGCTCTGGCCCTTCAAGTACCGCTTCACCAAACTGATAGCGGGGGGCATAGTGCCCACGATCTGCTTGTTGGATAAAGGCGGCGGCGGCTTCGCGTACTGCTTCGCGACGCTCTTTCCAGGCACTGATGGCGTCGGCTCCGTGGCGCTGAGTCAGCAAGCGCTCGGTGACTGCGGGTGAGAGCACCACGCCGGTGGCATTGTTGCCGCCAAAGCCTTTGGCATTGATAAAGGCGGCATCGGCCCGAAATGACTGCGCCGTTTGCGAAAAACATAAGCGGTCTGCATATACATCGTCAGCGACGGCATCCAGGGTGGGGATGCCCGGAAGTAAATCGTGGGCAAAGCTGCCCAGGGCGCTTGCCAGTTGGTCACCCGCGGCAGAGCCTTGGGAGTGGCCAATAAACGCTTTAATTGCTACCACTGGCCAATCGGTAATGCCGTTAGCACGAGCTATCTCATCAAACACGTGGGATTCGGTAATACGGTTTTTTGGCGTGCTGGTGCCATGGGCATGCAAAAAAGTACGCTCTTTAAGCGCTTTTTCACCCAACATCTCGCGCACAAAAGCAGCCGCTTTACCCAGCGTGATGTAATTGCCAATACCCGGTGCAGAAATTGAGCGCTTATAGCCGTCAGCATTCACAAATACTTCCGGCACTGCGCCGAGAATGTCAGCGCCAACTTCCAGCGCTAAAGCGTCGTCCATTAATAGGACGAACTGGCTGGCTTCGGCCATGGTAAAACCGCAGTTGCGGGCAAAGGGGCGACAAGCGCGCTGGTAGTCACTATCGGTGAGCAGTTCCAGGGCATCTAATGCTTTCAACCCCGCGTCATCTGCCAGGGCGCCCATGGCCCGGAAACCTTCGATAATTTCTGGCGTGATGGGGGCGTCCGCAGTGCCCACCATCACTACCCGGCGACGGCCAGCGCGAATATCATCAATGCCTAAACGCAGGTTATAAAGAAAGCTGGCGCAAGCACCCAGTGCCGCGCCCGTGCCGCCTACGCTGCCAAGCACATACGCATTCAAAAAATCCGCGGGCATTTGGCCGTATCCCAGCGGCATCTGCTTTGAAGTGGCGCGTTGACCACTGACTAAGCTTTTCAGTAAGCCACCCCAGCCTTGATCATCCAACTGACCGATGGAGTTCCCAGCGTAAACGGCAATATGATCCGGGTTTAACTGCTGACGCAGTGTCTCCCAAGACAAACCGCTGGCACCTAGACAGTCGCTGGCACCGAATACCGCCAGTGATAGGCCACGGGGATGGTGCACGCTGCGGTAAAGGCCCGCAGGATCAAAGCCGCTGGGTAACTGGGCAGCAGCGCGCACTTTGGAGACCTGCGCGTCCGGTAGCAGTACGTCTAATATCCCAGCAGGCACGCTGACCTCTACCTCGCGGGCATCGATATCGCGCACTTGCCAATCAGTGGGCAGGTGTTCAGGCAATTGACGGCGGCGCAGCGTAAAACGCAGCGGCTCAGCAAACTGCATGCTGGCCTGACGGTTAGACGGTAGGCCAGGGGCGAGAAAACGCGGGTCTTCATTGCGACGGATCAGGGTGTGATTAAGCACCCGTTCACGAAGCGAATCGGCCGGAGCGTCTACAGGCTGGCCAGAAGTGTCGTGCCAGCCATTTTCTGAATGCTCAACAAGACGCATAAGCGCCGCCAAGCCTTCCAGTGTCTGGCGTTGCTGGTCGGCAGGAAGGGCATCAAGCACAGTGCGGCGGAAGGCCTGATGGCCAGAGGTTCTGCCAGCGGGATTGATGCCGCCCATGCCGACAATCACCGGTAAGTGTGACAAGCCGGGTTCCTCGTAATGCGGTGGTGGTAACAATTATCGGCAACGGTATGAGCAGATTAGGGCTAGTACCATGCGCTTAATAAGTACATTAATAAGTTCGTCAGGCGTGATCATAGCACCGGGCGCGTAACGGCGTCATGCCGCAAGCGTTCGAGACTGATAGAATCATGCTTTTCAGCCGAGTGATGGCATGCAGCATAATTCTCGACCAGTGATCTCAAATCAGCCAGGTCCGCATCAGGATTTGATCCGCCGTGTAAACCGAGCGCTGGCGCATCCACTGCGCAAGCCGATCGCTGAACATACCAGGCATAACTTTACGTTTGCAGCAGAGTGGCTCCAGTCCCGCCAAGCCCCATTAATACTTGATTCAGGCTGTGGCGTGGGGATATCGACACGCCAACTGGCGGTGCAGTTCCCTACCCATGTGATCATTGGTGTGGATCGCAGTGAGGATCGCTTGGCACGTGACCACGGCGAGTTGCCATCTAATGCGCTACTGGTGCGGGCTGATCTCGTCGACTTCTGGCGCTTGGCCGAGCAGGCCGGATGGGCGCCCGAACGGCACTATTTGCTCTATCCGAACCCGTATCCCAAAGCGGGGCACTTAAAAATGCGCTGGCATGGCCATGCTGTTTTACCCACACTGTTGGCGCTTGGTGGTCGACTTGAGCTGCGATCAAACTGGGCGATTTACGTTGAAGAGTTTTCCTTGGCGGTTGCTCAGGTAACCGGCAAGCAGGCAGTGATTAACGAAATTGCGCCTAAAGATAACTACTTAACCCCGTTTGAAGCTAAGTATGCTCAAAGCGGGCAAGCGCTCTGGAAATTGTGCGTTGATTTGCAGCGGATATAGCGTTTGTTGGAGAGACACGGACGCAGGTACTAATGCTGCAGTTGATTTATAAAGCGATGTTTTTCCTAAATAAATGTGCATTGAGGTAGGTTGACGTAATGGATTTTCTTCACGCTTCTTTTATGAGTTCTATGTTTAGCTCTGGCCGCGTACGACGCTGGTCACTGGTGGCCGGATTGGCCACAGCGGCGCTATGTGCCAGTTCTAGCCTGTTCGCCGATTTCAATCGTTTAGGTCAGTTGCAGGACAAAGGGTTTTCGATTAGCGCTGAGGCACGCCTGTTAGACGCAGACTCGGGTTCAAATCCATTACTGGGTAGCCTAAATCCTGAGCGACAGCTGTCGCCTGCATCGGTAACCAAGGCTTACTTAGCGGCGGCAGCGCTAGAGCGTTTTGGCCCGCAGCACCGCTTTACCAGTCAACTTGTTAGCTTAGGCAGTGTCGATGGCGGCATGTTGCGCGGCGATTTGGTGTTTGAAGGCGGCGGTGATCCAGGACTGACCACTGAAAACCTGTGGCGCTTGGTGCAGCGCTTGCATTTGGCAGGTGTGCGTGAAGTGGATGGTGCGTTGGTGGTGAGCCAGTGGCGTTTTGGCCCGGTAGAGTGCATTACCACTGACCGTTGCAATGCCCGAACGCGAGTTGCCAATGCGTATAGCGCGCCGCTCTCGTCGGCGGGGGTCAACTTCGGCAGTTGGTGCGTTAACGTAGCGCCGGCTGCAACTGCCGGTGAACCCGCCAGAGTAGGTGTGTGCGATAGCCAGACATCGCTAATCACCATTGATAACCAAGTGGTTACCCGACCAGCTAACAGTGGCACTGAAATTAGCGCTGAACGGCTCACCGACGAACGCGGTGATGTAATGCGCTTAACCGGGCAAATTTCGACCAATGCTTCCGCTCAAGATATCTATCGCGGCGCAGGCGATGCCGCAGATAAAACGGCGCAGGTGTTGATGGGCATGTTGAATCAAGCGGGAATTCAGGTGCGTGAGCCGTGGCGGGTCAGCTCAACACAGCCACCCAGTAACGCACGGCGCTTGGCCGCGGTGGATAGTCAGCCGCTGCAAGAACTGTTACTGCGTATCATGAATTACTCCAATAACTATATGGCCGATGTGCTGGCGCTGGATCTTGTGAACACTCCACAGGCGCAGCTACGTCAAGCTGGTCAGGCCATTGAAACTTATGCTCAAGGCTTACCCGGTCACGGCCCGTTGACCATGTACAGTGGCAGTGGATTGACCACTGAAAACCGCACCTCCGCCCAAGGTGTTAACGTGATGCTTGAAAATATGTTCCACCAGAGTGCGCTGTTTCCAAGCTTCGTCGCCTCTTTTCAATCCCCCGCCAATGGCGTAATGCGCTTTATTCGCCGTGGCTCACCCATGTTCCAGAACAATGTCATGCTGAAAACCGGTACGCTGAACCAGCCGTTTGCTGTGCGCGCCGCCGCAGGCTATTTCCGCACTGCGCAAGGGCGCTGGGGGGTGTTTAGTGTCATGGTGAATGGCAGCAGCAGTACGCCCTATTTGAGCTGGCCTGAGGTGCTGGATCCATTGTCACTGGATCTAGATGCGATGATTTTAGCGAATTAATTTAACTCCACGCTCACAAGCTGAGGCGACGTGCATGAAACCTGGGCATACCGGCTTAACACATTTAGTTCACTCCACGCGCTATTCGCTGAAAGGCTTAAAAGCAGCATTTAGAAACGAAACGGCCTTTCGCCAAGAAGTGGTTATTACCGCGCTGCTGCTGCCTTTCGCCTGGTGGATAGGGGATAGCATCATCAGTTGGCTATTACTGGTAAGTAGCCTGTTTTTTGTGCTGATCGTGGAGCTTCTCAACAGTGCTATCGAGAACGTGGTCGACCGGATTGGGACTGAGCACCACGAGCTTTCTGGTCGGGCGAAGGATATTGGTTCGGCGGCGGTTATGCTGTCGCTGATCATGGCCGGACTCACGTGGGGCTTGTTGGGCTGGCAAAAATTCTTTGCTTAAGTTTTTTTAAACGCCGACAATTTTAAATATGTTTTAAAACGCTTGGCAGCGAGGTGGTATGCAAATGGACGTCGATTTTCTGCCCCTGACGGCGCTGCCAGCGTCGTTACATAAAGCGACCAATAAAGCTTGGCAGCGGTTAAGTGACGCGCTATCTCAAGCCGACAATATCGCTTCCATGACTAAACAGGAGCTGCCTTCGAGTAATTGGCAGGCGCTCTCCGCTCAGCGACGTGAAGCGTTAGCCAAAGTGCTGGCCATCTCCACCTTTGCACTGGATACCTTGGCGCGTTACCCCCACTGGCTAACCGAGCTGGATATTGCCGGTGAGCTTGATGCAAACCTGGGTCGGGAAGAGCTCGCTGGCTGGCTTAATGAATCCCTGGAGAGCGCTGAAGACGAAGAGGCCATGCAGCGGGCGATTCGGCGCTTTCGCCGTAAGCGCATGCTGGGGATTATTTGGCGCGATCTTAACCGTCCCGAAGGCCATTCCATGTGGGATACCGCCGCCGCGGTCTCCGAACTTGCTGAAATGTGTTTAGAGGCAGCGTTAACCTGGCTTGAGCAGTTTTATGCGCCGCGTTGGGGGTTGCCCGCCCCCCGCAAAGATGGCTCACCGCAGCGTCTTGTTATCCTTGGCATGGGCAAGCTGGGGGCGGGGGAGTTGAACCTCTCCTCCGATATCGATCTTATTTTTGCCTTCCCTGAAAAAGGCGAAACCCAAGGCGGTCGCAAGCCACTAGCGCATCAGGAGTATTTTACCAAGCTAGGCCAAAAGCTGATTGCCGCCCTGGATGCGATGACCGCTGATGGCTTTGCCTTCCGGGTTGATATGCGCTTGCGCCCGCTAGGCGATGGCGGTCCGTTGGTGGGTAGTTTTGCCATGCTCTCCAGCTACTATCAGGATCAAGGCCGCGAGTGGGAGCGCTATGCCATGTTGAAAGCGCGCCCGGTGGCAGGGGACTTGGACGCGGGTGACGAACTGCTGGCGGGACTACGACCCTTCGTATATCGCAAATATCTAGATTTTGGCGCGATTGAGTCGCTGCGTGAGCTCAAAGCGATGATCAATCGCGAAGTAAAACGCAAAGGCATGCAGAATAATATCAAGCTCGGCCCCGGTGGCATCCGTGAAGTCGAATTTGTGGTGCAGGCGTTTCAGTTGATTCGTGGTGGCCGGGATACGGAGCTGCAGGTCACGTCGCTTAACACCGCGCTCAAGCGCTTGCCTGATTTAGGGTTATTGCCGCAGGAGGTCGTCGATGAACTACTGCCCGATTACGCCTTTTTGCGCGATGTAGAACACGCCATTCAAGCCCTGGAAGATCGTCAGACGCAAACCTTGCCTAGCGATGATGTCGACCGTGAGCGGGTAGCGTTGGCCATGGGCCATGAGGACTGGCCGGGGCTGATTGCTCAGCTTGATGAAGTGCGTGAACGGGTACGTCAGCACTTTGATGCTGTGATTGCCGATCCCGAAGAGGATGTCGATGAAGCCAATGATGATGGCCAGCTTGGTTTAGCTCAGTGGCGGCTTATGTGGCGCGGCGAGCTCGATACGGAGGAGGCAATTGCGCACCTTACTGAGGCTGGTTTTAACGATCCCGACAAAGCCTTCAAGAGGCTACAAAGTCTTTACCACTCACGCCCAGTACAAAGCATGCAGCGCATTGGCTTTGAACGCCTAGACGCGTTAATGCCGCTGCTGCTGGATGCCGTGGCGGATAACGAAACACCGGATATCGCTTTGATAAGAGTGCAGCCGCTGATTGAGGCGGTGCTAAGGCGCACCGCTTATCTGGCGCTGCTGCGTGAAAATCCACAGGCGTTAGAACATTTAATGCACCTGTGTGTGGCGAGCCCCTGGATTGCAGAACAACTGGCACGCTACCCGATTCTGCTTGATGAGCTACTGACACCGGATACGCTATATACCCCCGCTGATAAAGCACGCCTGGCCGATGAACTGCGCCAAACGCTGAACCGTTTACCCGAAGATGACGAAGAGGCGCAGCTCGAAGCCCTGCGGGTGTTCAAGCACGCGCAAACGTTGCATGTGGCGGCATCGGATGTTGCAGGTACGCGGCCTTTAATGAAAGTTAGCGATTATTTAACCTTTATCGCTGAAGTGATCCTTGACGCGGTATTGGCTATGGCGTGGAAACATATCACCCGCAAACATGGCGTGCCGGAAGGCCTCAATACCCGCGAGGCTGCGTTTCTCATCGTCGGCTACGGCAAGTTAGGCGGCATCGAATTAGGCTACAGCTCCGATTTGGATCTGGTGTTTCTGCATGATAGCGACGGTAAAGGTGCTACAGACGGCCCGCGACCTATTGATACGCCGCTGTTTTTTACCCGTTTAGGGCAAAGAATTATTCATTTGCTTACAGCGGTAACCCCGGCAGGCTCTCTTTATGAGGTCGATATGCGCTTAAGACCTTCGGGTAATTCGGGCCTGCTGGTGACTTCATTGGCAGCATTTGCTGATTATCAGCGCCAAAATGCCTGGACTTGGGAGCATCAGGCGTTGGTGCGCGCCCGTGTGGTGGCAGGCAGCGATGCGCTGGCTGAGAAATTTAACCAACTGCGAGGCGATATCTTAGCTGGCAAGCGTAATAAAGCAGCACTGCGCGAAGAAGTCGTCAAAATGCGCCATAAAATGCGTGACCACCTTGGCAGTAAAGCAGCAAGCGAAACGTTTAACGTTAAGCACGATGCGGGCGGTATGGTGGATATTGAGTTTCTCTGCCAGTACGCGGTGTTAGCGCTTGCTAACCAAACGCCTGCGCTGCTTACCTACAGCGATAATATTCGTATTCTAGAGGTGTTAACCGAGAGTGGGCACTTACCTGCAGAAGAGTCAGAGCGCTTGCGTGAGGCTTATTTAGCCTACCGAAGTGCTACTCACCGAATGGCACTCACCGGAGAAAAAGCGTTGTGTGATGGTGATGCGTTTCGTACCCATCGAGACGTTGTGACGGCGCTCTGGGAGCACTTTCTTGAGCCACCCACCACCCATAATGACTAGGAAGATGTGATGATGCCAAGGAGTAAGGTAGGGCTGCCCGCATGATTGGACATATTCTGGCTACGCTGTTGCCGGTATTTTTAATCGCGGGCTGTGGTGCTGCTTATGGGCGTTACCGTACCCCGGATATCCGCAGTCTCAATACGCTTAATATGGAGCTGTTCGTTCCGTTGCTGGTATTTGCCGTGCTAGCGGATCGCCAAGCACCCTTAGCCGAGTACGCTTGGCTTGCCACAGCGGCCGTGGCGGTGGTGTTAGGGTCTGGCATTGTGCTGTGGCCGCTAGCTAAGTGGCTAAAGCTAGATATAAAAACCTTTCTTCCCCCCATGATGTTCAATAATGCGGGCAATATGGGGGTGCCGCTATTGGTATTAGCCTTCGGCCCAGATGCGTTACCCGCCGCAGTGGTCGTGTTCATTGTTGAAATGCTGCTGCACTTTTCGGTTGGGCTTTATATGCTCAACCCACGCACTTCGCTATGGCGAATGCTGCGTATGCCGATTGTGTTGGCGAGTCTGGCGGGTCTAACCGTCAATATTAGTGGGTTGCCTTTACCGGGCTGGCTATTGGAAGCCATGCATATGCTGGGTGGGGTATGTATTCCGCTAATGCTATTTGCATTGGGGGTGCGGCTGCTGGAGATCGACTTTAGCGATTGGCGTACCGGCATGCTAGGGGCGATACTGTGCCCGCTTTCTGGATTGGTTATTGCCTTGCCACTGATGTGGTTACTGCCGCTAACCGAGCTACAAATGGCCGTTTTGCTGGTGTTTGCCGCGCTGCCTCCAGCCGTGTTGAATTACTTGGTTGCCGAACAGTATAAATTAGCGCCGCAGAAAGTCGCGTCGCTGGTGCTGATTGGGAATTTAGGCAGTTTGGTAGTAATGCCGCTAACGTTAGCTGCGGCATTCACGTGGATATACGCGCCTATTTAGTAAAATCACCTATCTAGTAAAATTAACAGTAGCTAGGCGACACATTAATTACTCATTTTTCAGCCGCTTAGCGGTCATCTTTAACTTCGTAATGGCCTTCTAGCACGTCCTGATGTTCTGGACGAGAATTGTGTGAAGCTTCATGGTGGGATGTTTGATGGGCTGCGTATCCACCACCAATATCTTGCGCCTGCTGCGCACGCATCTGCTCCATGCGCTTTTTCATTTTATGACGCATAAACGGCATCATTGCCCAGCCGATCAGTAAGAAAAATAGGCCAAATACCACGCCTACAATCATTAACGCGCCAAAGGCCAACCACGTGAAAAGCAGCTTCAAGCCGCCAGCTAGGCCGGTTGGTTGGGTCTGCGCAGCACGTGCACGCCATTGATTGGCGGCTTGCCATGCAGCATTGCGTTGGTCGCGATTCATTTGTGGCATGAGAGCCTCCATCGGTTATTCGCACCCATTTGAACATAGTTGGTCGAGCAAGTTCACTTTTGGGCAATGCAGTAGCGAAACGTGGAATCACAGGTCTTGATTCAATTAAGTGACATAAACGTACCTGTAAATGCAGTTAGGTTTTTCAAATGTTAGTATTTAACTGTACAAGCGAGCGCCTAATGCACAATGTTTATCTAACAGGATGGTTATATGACTACACATGGAGGCAAGTCGGTTTTCATTGCATCAGTAGTGATTATCTTTGGCTTGGTGGTTGTCGGGGCAGCGTTCCCTGACGGTTTTGCTAACGCAGCAGAAGGTGCATTAACGGCGATTACTGAGCTGTTTGGCTGGTTTTATCTGTTTTCTGTCTTTGGGTTCGTGATTTTTTTGTTCGGCCTTGCGCTGAGTAAATATGGAAAAGTACGCTTAGGCCCACAGGATAGTCGCCCCAGCTACTCGTTTTTTTCCTGGGTTAGCATGCTATTAGCGGCTGGTTTTGGCGTAGGTTTGGTGTTTTATGGTATGGCCGAACCGATGTTTCACTACATTGAACCACCCTATGGCGATGTAACCGCCGAAACAGAAGCTGCAGCCCGTTACGCGATTCAGTACAGCTACTTTAATTGGGGTATTCACCAGTGGGCAGCGTTCTCCATCGTTGGTTTGATCATTGCTTATTTTCAGTTTCGTAAAGGGCAGGCTGGATTGGTCTCTTCGGTACTGTCTTCGGTAACGGCTAAGCATCCCAGAATCCGCCCATACGCTTCTTGGTTAGATGTGTTTGCCGTCGTCGCCACTGTCATGGGGGTTGCCACTTCGCTTGGCCTGGGCGTCCTGCAAATGAATGGCGGTTTGAATGCCGTGTTTGGTCTGCCTGAAAACGGCCTTTGGCAGTTTGTTATTCTTTTTGTGATGTTCTGTGCCTATATGGCATCTACCTGGTCTGGACTGGATAAAGGCATTAAGCGCCTTTCCAACCTTAATATGATCTTATGTATTGGGTTGATGCTGTATGTGCTCATCACTGGGCCCACGCTGGCCATTTTAGAAACGATTACCGTGGGGATTGGCGATTATTTGCAAAATTTTATCGGCATGAGTCTGCGTATTTCGCCCTATAGTGATAATGAGTGGGCCAGTAGCTGGACGATCTTTTACTGGGCATGGGTCATCGCATGGTCACCCTTTGTGGGGACTTTTGTTGCCCGTGTATCTCGTGGCCGCACCATTAAAGAGTATGTGTTTGGGGTGTTACTTGTACCCCCCCTGCTAGCCTGCCTGTGGATTGGTGTATTTGGTGGTGCGGCACTGCATATGGAGCTTAATGGCACCGATGTAGGGCTTGCCGAAGCAACTCAGGCTAATATAACGGTGGCGTTGTTCGAGATGTTTGAACTGATGCCGTTTTCAGGCGTGCTTTCCGTTGTGGCCATGATGCTGATCTTTATTTTCCTGGTCACATCTGCCGACTCGGCTTCGTATATTGTGGCGCAAATGACCGATAATGGTTCGATTAATCCACCGTTGTATAAGCGTGTCATTTGGGGTGTTTTGATTGCGGCTATCTGCCTGACGCTAATTGCCTCGGGAGGTTTAACAGGGCTTCAATCGGCAGCAGTGCTGTCAGCACTGCCATTCACCTTTATACTGTATATGATGATTATTGTACTAATGCGTGAACTGCGCGCAGATCGCAAGGCGATGCTGACACAGCTTTATCATCGTCATGGTGAAACACCTGTTGGCGCTGACGCTTTTGAAGCTGAGTTATTAGGTGAAGAAGAACGCCTGCGTCGCGCGCCTAATGTGATCAATCGGCGTATTAATAGATAGTCTAAATATGCTTGCGTTAGCGTCTGTTATGGGTGCAGGCAATTCCAGGAGCAACGACACATGGAGCGAGGATGCTAATGGCTCGGCATGGACGCCACGGTGCGACGCGAAGGCAGCCCAAAGGGGTTGCCTTTGACCGATGGCTTGATCGCGTGGTGACCGTGGCGGTGCTAACGGCTATGGTCATTGGCCTTACCGCGGTGCTCGCCCACTGGTTACTCTAATGCTACTCGTGCTCCTCCGTAAGCAGTGGTCGTTCGCCCGGCTTTAGGCCGGGCGTTTGCTTGTAGCTACCCGGTTACGACCCTGTTTCTTAGCTTGGTAGAGCTGCTGGTCGGCGCGTTCAATGAGCGTTTCTGGACTGATGCTTTGTCCGGGAGACATGCTAGAAACCCCCATACTAATGGTTAAGTCTGAATGAGTGCTTGAAAAGGCATGCGGAATTGCCAGCGAGAGCACTGCTTCGCGTAAACCGTTAGCAATGCTGACCGCCTCATCATGGTCTTGATTGGGCAGTACACAAACAAACTCCTCTCCACCGTATCGTGCCAGCAAATCCTGGGATGGATCGATGCAGTGATGGAGTATATTGGCCACCGCGCGCAGTGTATCGTCGCCCATTGCATGCCCATAGTGGTCATTAAATTCTTTAAAATTGTCGATATCGATAAAAATGACCGACAACGGCTTTTGAGTGTGTTGAGCGATATGCCACTGCTGCTTATAAAACTGATCGAAGAGACGGCGATTAGGCACTCCTGTTAAGCCATCGATATTAGAAAGATGATGCAGTTGATCTCGCTGTTCCAGACCTTGCTGGAACGCGTTTAAAAGATGATCAAGACTGTCGACTAAATGGCCCAGCTCATCGTTCTGGTGACCGCGAAGGCGTGGCTTAGGCCATTTGCCTGGCTGGGTGGGGTCGGTGCCGATAATCGCAGCGTGTACTTTGAGTAGTGGACGGGTAATAAAAAAGTGGAAAAAGGTAATCACCACAATACTTAAAATAAAGGCTTGAAGTATGCTGAGTCCTACCACTGAATAGATGCGCTCTAGAAACTGCTGAGTTAAATAAGCTTCGGCTAATCGCAGCTCAATGTTGCCCACAATGGCATCAGGCAGATCGCTGCCCATGTAATACTCAAGATCCGTTTGATGATGCAACACATCGCCAAACAAACGCTGGCTAAGCCAGGTCGAATTAGCTTCTCCAACAGCGTTGAATTCCGCTAAGGAGCGACCAAAATCATCTCTAATGACCACCCAAGCCACTTCATCATTAAACAAGCCATAAGCTATTTGGTGCGCAAGGTCAGGGTTAAGTTGAAAGGCGGCCTCTGCTGCAGCGCCGTTGACAATCGCAAGCTGCTGCGCGGTCCGTAGTTGTACCTCTTGGCGCATATTAGAGGCATGGCTAATTAACTCGATGCTGCCCGCGACCGTACTAATGAGCATGGCGATCAGAAGCGTTAGCAGCGCTTGCTTGAAGGTCAAGCTGCCCCTTCTAGGCGTAGCGCCCACTGCAGAGAACGATAATTTGCTACGAGACCGCATTATTGATCCCCCGCTATAGGCGGGCGTAGCGTATCCAGCTGTGTTTGCAGCCGTGCTAGCAGGACTTCAGATACGCTTGGGTGGCAGGCGAGATAGAGCGGGGCGTGGGAAAAAGTAAATAAATGCGCTAGCGCGATATCGAGTTCTTCTGCCATAAACTCACCGGTCGCTTTGCCGGTCACAATCACATCAATCAGGCCCGCCTTTAAGCGCGCAATATTTTCTCTTTCTGACGGTGCGCGCAGAACATTAATGTCATGGTTGGCAACATAATCACCAACGGCGTCTTCACGAAAACTGCCTACTCGCCAAACGTTTAAATCTGCCAGTGAGGTTATCGAAAGATCACGTTCGGCTAAGCTAAACGCTGCCCATTCATTGGTCACCAGTGGCCCTACCCATTGAAACAGTGCTTCACGTTCAGGTGTTCGGGTGGTGGAGTAGACGCAGTGATGACTGCTTAAACGTGCTGCAGTGTAAGCGCGTGCCCAGGGCAAAAGCTGGAAGCGGGCTTGAATGTCAGCCTGACGTAGCGCGGTACGCAGCAGTAGTGTGGCACTGCCAATAATTTGCCCTTGGTCATCTAAGTAATTGAACGGTGGGTACTCTTCGGTGTTAATGACCAGGTGCATTGCGTGTATTGGCATGGCATGAAGCGATACTCCGAAAAAGCCGATAGCGATGAGAAGAGCTGGTCTTATGCGGTTCAGCCACCCGCGATTTATGTGTTTATCCATCATTAGCTACCTTTGAGAACGCTCACTCTGCACCTTTTCCAGCGCCTGCTGCATTAATGATATCAAGCGACTATCGGTAGCCTGATTAATGGCGAAGTATAAGGAAGATTCACTGAGCGTATGAACCGGCATTAAGCTGTTGGGGGGATAGCCCTCCGATTCAGCAATCCACGTGGCAACGTCGGCACTGTAGGCCCACAAGTCCACGCGCCCTCGTATCAACATATGCAATGCGCTGCGGTTATCCATGGCGGATAGCATTAAGTGTTCAGGGTAGCCTGCTTCTATCAAAGCCTGGGCACCAATATCTTCTCGAATGACGACTATTGTCAGGCCTCGCTCAATAGCTTGTGGCAGAGCGTCGATTGAGATGGGAGCGTCGTGGTGGGCTAGCAGCACGACTTGGTCTTGGGCAATGGGTCCAACCCAATGAAAATTAGTTTCTCGCGCAGCGGTGCGAGTAGTAGAAAACAGCACGGTGTTAGGCTGGCTTAGCGTAAGCTCATAGCCGCGGACCCAGGGGTAATAGCGAATATCATGCCGATTAAGCGGCGTATTGGTTGCCTCAAAAATAGCCTCTAATAAATCAATGGATGTGCCGGTTAACTGTTGATTAGCCAGGTAATTATAGGGGGGGTACTCTTCGGTAATAAACACTAGGGGGGCTAGCGTATCAGGCGTCTCTGCATGAGCAGTGGGTTTAAGCATCAGCCAAGTGAATATCATCACGGTGAGGATTCCCCAACGTAAACACCGCCTGGATTTGGCTAATTCCATTGAAATCTATCCACGCTGCTTATGAATCAATCAAACTTAGTGCAACGCTGGTCCAGTGTCACCTTTAATCTATTAACGCAAGCCGTGGCAACTAGGTAATATCACCTGCTAGGCTTATTGATTCCTCTGTGAGAGATAACGAATGCTGGCTGCTAACTCTGCCAAGACAACGGAGCACTACGCATCACGCCGTGAAATTTTCGGTTGGGCGATGTTTGATTTTGCCAATCAGGCCTACACACTACTGATTATTACCGTGGTGTTTGGCGAGCTGTTTACAACCGTTATCGTGGGTGATCGTGGCGATAACTTTCGGCTAGCTAACTTTTTATGGAGCCTTGCACTGGCCATTAGTTACCTGATGGTTGTGGTCACCGCGCCCCTGTGTGGGGCGATAATGGATTATCGGGCTGAGAAGAAACGCTTTCTGCTGATTAGCTATTTAGCCACGGTAGCCACCACGGCAATGCTCTACTTTGTAGAACCTGGCTACGTGGTTGTCGGCCTATTATTGATTGTGCTGTCTAACTACGCATACTCAATGGGGGAATCGTTTATTGCTGCCTTTCTGCCGGAGCTGGGGCCGCCAGAGGCGCTGGGCAAGATTTCTGGATTTGGCTGGTCATTAGGCTACATCGGTGGCCTGTTTGCGGCAGGTTTCACGCTAGTAGTGCTTGGTGAGGCAAGCGCTGAAAACTTTGAGCGCATCCGCTGGGTGGGCCCCTTCGCCGCTGGTTTTTTCCTGATTACCGCTATTCCCACTTTTCTATGGCTAAAAGAGCGCGGAACACCTGAACCGCGCGGCGTATCCTATCGCCATATAGCGTTATCTCGCGTTACCAGTACGTTTCATGAGTTACGCCACTTCAAAGACTTGACTGTATTCTTGATTTCGCTGCTGTTCTCGATGGCGGGCGTTTATATCATCATCGCGTTCGCGTTTATTTATGGTGCCCAAGTGATTGGTTGGGACGCAGGGGTGCGCAATATTATGTTCATTATTGTGCAAGTGACCGCGGCGGCGGGGGCCTTGGGATTTGGCTGGTTGCAGGATCGGTTAGGCGCCAAGCGCACTTATCAAATGACGCTGGCACTTTGGGTGGTGGCCATTATTGCGATTTGGGCAACCCCTGAAGTCACCAACTGGGTGAATAGGAGTTTTGATGTTCAGTGGCAAGCCCAGTATGTGTTTTTAATCGTAGGCTGCTTAGCGGGGGTTAGTTTAGGGTCTAGCCAGTCAGCAAGTAGGGCATTAGTCGGGTTATTTTCACCCTTGGCTAAATCAGCGGAATTTTTCGGCTTTTGGGGGCTGGCTAATAAATTGGCAGGCGTATTGGGTATTGTGATGTTAGGCGTATTACAAACCCTGATTGGCTTACAAGCGTCTATTCTATTATGTGTTGCCTTATTCGTGATTGCGATGCTGATTTGCGCACGGGTTAACGAACGCCGCGGTCGAGAGGCCGCGATTGCCTGGGAAGGGCAATCATAAATCATATCAGTATGCCCTTACCTGAGTGGGGTGAAACATGGCAACGCAAAAAGGAACTCGCCTAGTCATTAAAGCAGCGCAGCACGGTGGTGTCTTTATGATGCTGCTATTTTGGATATTGCTGATGGCGGTAGGGACATGGTGGATACATGGGGGGCTTGAAGACATGTTGCGTCCCAATGCCAATATTGTTTATACCCTTCCGGCAGGTGAGCCGGTCACTTTGCAGCGTAATCGAGCTGGTCACTATGAGGCACCGGGAAGAATTAACGGTCAACCGGTAACATTTTTACTCGACACTGGTGCCACTTATGTGGCGGTGCCTGCTGAGCTAGCCAATGAGTTAGGCTTGGAACCAGGTCGAAGTGCCTGGTTTAACACTGCTAACGGAAGAGTAGAAGGCACCCTAACCGAGCTTGAAGAGGTTTCACTGGGCGGCTTAACAGTGCAAAATGTTCAGGGCTCGATAAGCCCTGGGATGGAAAGCGGCACCGTACTGCTCGGTATGAGCTTTTTAAACCTGCTGGCGATTGAAATGCAGGCGGGGGAAATGGTGCTTAGTCTCCCCGAGCAGTGAGTGTCGCTTGTGAACCAATAGCAGATATGATTAGCTAAATACATACACATGCCAACACGCTAAAAGGAGTTACTATGGGCATTGAAGTAGGTGGTTTATTAGGGTTAATTTGGCTGATCATCGTGGTCTGGGCCATTGTAAAAGTGGCTAAAAGCTCTGCTGGCAGCCTTGCTAAGCTAGTGTGGATACTGGTGTTATTAATCTTCCCGCTCGTTGGCTTAATCGCTTGGTTCTTATTTGGACCCAAGGGATGACGAATTAAAAAGCGCAGTTGATCAAAAAAGGCAGGCCTCTTGGCCTGCCTTTTTGATAACTTGCGTGGTAACACTAGTAAGCGTGGTAATAGTACTAAGCCTTAATTTCGCAAATATATATCCAGCAAAACAGTAGCTGTAACTACACCGATGCCGTACTTACAGGTGGTTAAAGGACGCTTTATGCAAACGTGGGTTATGCAACTGAGTTTTTCACTCATTGGGTGGCGCTTTGTAGTGTCCGGGAATTTTTAACTTCTCTCCGTTCGGCAGGTCGCGCACTTGAGTAGGAACATAAACACGTTTAATGACACTTTTCGTTTTGCTACTTTCCATGGCAGGTTTCTCCTGTCAGATTGTCGACAGTCAGCGCTTTTACATTAGCTCTCGCTAGGGTAAGAATCAAGTGCAAAGGAATAGTTCATACCATCGCGCGTTTAATTGTAACGACAGAAGCAGGTGTTTTGATGGTTTTGAGTTATCCTGTGGGCCAACAATAGGGCACCTGCGTTGAGTATGGGTGAGCGGGTGAGATATCAAACTGCCTAAGCGGAGTGCATAAAGAGGATGGTAGATCATTTGGAACAGCAATTTCAGGCGCTTGAGTCGCAAGAGCCTGTAATGCCTGACTATCCCGATCAAGATCATGTTTTGATCATTGAGGATGACCAACGTCTGGCTGAGCTCACTCGGGATTACTTGGAAGCAAATGGCTTCCAAGTAACGCTGGAGGCTGATGGCGCTAAGGGGGTTGACCGCATATTAACGTTGCAGCCCGATTTAGTTATTTTAGATTTAATGTTGCCGGGCGAAGACGGTCTAGCCATTTGTCGTCGTGTGAGGCCCAACTTTGCTGGTCCCATCATGATGTTAACTGCACGAACTGATGATTTGGATCAAGTGCTGGGGTTAGAAATGGGCGCTGACGATTACGTGCCAAAGCCTGTTCAGCCACGGGTCCTGCTTGCTCGTATGCGAGCCCTGCTACGCCGCGCCGATGGCCCAGCACCTAATGGTGAAATGCGCTTAAAGTTTGAAAACCTAGAAATAGATAATGCTACTCGTGAAGCGTGGTTAGCCGGTGAGCGGATTGATTTAACCAGCGCCGAATTTGACCTGTTATGGCTACTGGCTCGTAACGCAGGTCGCGTGCTAACCCGTGAAGAGATATTCAGTGATTTACGGGGCATTAAGTACGACGGACAAGATCGCTCCATTGACGTTCGTGTATCGCGTATAAGGCCCAAAATTGGCGATGATCCGAACCAGCCGCACAGGATCAAAACCGTGCGCAGTAAGGGTTATTTATTCGTCAAAGATAGTTGATTATTAAGAGGGTCGGCATCATGCGGCGGGTGCTCAGTAACGGCTCTTTTTTGCGTTTTTATGTGTTACTGGGTCTTGCGCTGGTGGTGGTGTTCGCGATTGCATTAGCGGGGCGCTCGTTTATCGAGCAGGTGCGCCGCGAAGACTACCGCGAGCAGCTTGCCACCTTGCCGATGTCGCTCATGTCGCGTCAATTAGCTGATACAGCGGTAGATCAGCGTGAAGCGTTACTCAATAGTCTGGCTGAGCGGCTGGATATTCAGCTGACACTGCTACCGATTAACGACGCTGATTTGGGTTATTTTGAGCGCGCACGTTTAGAACAAGGCAAGGTGTTAGTTGCAGAGAACCCTTGGCTATTGCAGCAGCGTTTACCTGGAGAAACATGGCTGCTGCAAGCCAGGCTAGATGATTGGAGCGAGCATCAATGGTATGGAAGCATTATTCTTGTAGGAGAATGGCTAGCAGGCCAACCTCTTGAACAGCGTACCAGCCGCCTGCAAGAACTGCGTTCTGGTAGTTGGCCATTAGAGCTTTTATCTACGCTTCCTGCCTCCCTGACCGCTGAGCAACAGGTACAGTTGGCTAGCGGTAATGTGGTGACTCGGCTAGTTTCCGATAAGTTGTCAATTACGCTACTTTATCAATTGCCGGGCGAATCCGAATGGCTGCAGGCAGGGCCGATTTCACGGGGTGATACGCTACCGCTGAACCTGCACCTACCACTCTTAGTCGGGCTGATGATTGTCCTCAGCCTGATTATTTATTTGATTATGCGCAGCATTGAAGCCCGCATGGCGCGGCTAGAGTTGGCCGCCACGCGGATTGCCAGCGGCCGCTTGGAAACCCGCGTAAAAGTTGAAAGCGGCGACTTTTTAGGCCGTTTAGGCATGGCATTTAATGGCATGGCTAATCAGGTGCAAAGCCTGTTACGCGGTCAGCAAGAGATGATAAGGGCGGTTTCCCACGAATTGCGCACGCCGGTGGCGCGCATTCGCTTTGCCGTGCAAATGGTCGAAGATATGACCGACCAGCCAGCCATTCGTCGCCAGCTGCAGGGTATCGATGCAGATATTGCAGAACTTGATGAGCTCGTTGATGAAATTCTCACCTATGCGCGCTTAGGCGGGGAGACGGTGAACGGTGCGGAGCTTGAAACTGCCCTGGTAGAGTGCCGAGCGATGGCAGAGCGGGTGATTGATACGCTGTCACCACTACATAAAGGGTTAACCCTTACGCTAGCCCCTGGCCCCGAAATTGAACTGTTGGCAGAGCCACGCTACTTGCAAAGAGCGCTACAGAACCTAGTCGGTAACGCCTGCCGCCATGCCAAGACTAGTGTGGTGATTCAGCTCTGGGATGAGCCTAATCTGGTGCGCATTGATGTTGAGGATGATGGCCCTGGCATCCCACTCGAAGCGCGGACAGATATCTTCAAACCCTTTGCACGCCTTGACGATAGCCGCGCGCGAAGTTCTGGCGGTTATGGATTGGGGCTTTCGATTGTCCAAAAAATAATGGCTGGGCATAGGGGCAGCGTCACCATTGACACAAGCCCCACCTTAGGCGGCGCGCGGTTTACGCTGCTGGTTCCGCGTCGCGATCCGCTGGTTTAACCCCCGACAGCACTGCAAAGGAGGTCTCTCGCGCGGTGCGTAAGAAGTCCTGCATCCATGGCGCTTCCTGAGTCTCTTCACGTATCGCGGCGTACAGCGTGCTCCACACACCATGCTCGCCTAGCTTTACGGCGCTAACATAGTCGCGCTCCAGATACTCGGTGAGCGCCCAGTTGGGCAGTGCGCAGACACCACGCCCGCTAGCCACCAACTGCATCATCATAATGGTTAACTCTGCGGTGCGAATTTCTCTAGGACGTACGTTCGCCGGCTGCAAAAATTGCGTGAAAATATCCAGGCGTGCCTGCTCCACCGGATAAGTGATTAAGGTTTCATCGACCAGATCCTGTGGGGTAATAAACCCGCGGCCCGCAAACTCATGCTGACGGGCAACGGCCAATAACCCCTCATAGCGAAATAGTGGTGCGTAATGGATCCCCTCAATCGGTTGAGGGTCGGCGGTGATTACCAGATCAAGCTGCTCGCGAGAAAGAGCCGGGAGCGGGTCGAAGTGATGGCCGCTGGGAATATCAATCTCCACTTCCGGCCAATGGTCACGAAAGTAATCCACCGTTGGCATTAACCACTGAAAGCAGCTGTGGCACTCAATGGCCATGTGTAAACGGCCCTGTTCAGTGCCTGCTAGGCGCGCTAAATCACGCTCCGCCTTACGCACTTCTGGCAGGATCTGGTCGGCTAACGCAAGTAAGCGAAGCCCGGCACGGGTGAACTCTACCGGCTTGGTTTTACGCACAAAAAGCGCGCTATCCACTCGGCTTTCCAGGTCTTTAAGCTGATGGGACAAGGCTGATTGGGTGAGGTGAACTCGGTCAGCCGCCTCTACTAGAGAGCCTGTTTCACGCAAGGCAAGCAGCGTGCGTAGATGGCGCAGTTCAATCATGGATTAGCTCGGTAATGGTGAATATTATTCATCTTCGGTATTAAAAACTTTAGTTTGATTCATTGGTGAGTGATGCCCAGACTGTGTGAAATCATTCACGTTGGTAGATTTCATCATGACAGTTTCTCATATTCTCGGCTATCCCCGCATTGGCGCCCAGCGCGAACTTAAAAAAGCGACAGAAGCTTACTGGAGCGGTGATTGCTCGCGTAGTGAGCTTGAAAGCACTGGACGGGAGCTACGCTTGCGCCACTGGCAGGCTCAACAGGACGCGGGCTTAGACTTTGTTAGTGTGGGTGATTTCGCCTTTTACGATCAAGTGCTTAACGTTTCTGTGGCGTTAGGGGCCGTGCCCGCTCGCTTCAATGCCCAAGATGAAGTGACCGCTGGCGACATTGACCTTGACACCGCTTTTCGTATGGCCCGTGGCCGTGCACCTAGCGGCGAACCTGCCGCGGCGTGCGAAATGACCAAATACTTCGATACCAATTATCACTATTTAGTCCCTGAGCTGCATGCGGGGCAAACATTTACCCTGGCATCGAATCGACTGTTTGATGAAGTGGATGAAGCCTTGCGGGCAGGCTATACACCCAAAGTAACGCTAACGGGGCCACTAACCTGGCTATGGCTGGGTAAAACGAAAGGCAGCGACTTTGACCGTCTAACGTTATTAGACGGCGTGCTCAATGTGTATAGTGAGATACTCGCTAGGCTCGCTACTCAAGGAATTGAGTGGGTCCAGTTGGATGAACCTGCGCTAGTGCAGGATTTGCCGCTGGCTTGGCAACAGGCCTATGAGCGTGCTTATCACCGCTTACAGTCAGCGCCGCTTAAGCTGCTGGTGGCGACTTACTTTGGAAGCTTGGGCGACAACCTCTCACTGGCTACGCGTTTACCCGTAGCGGGTTTACACGTTGATGCGGTGCGTGCCCCTCAGCAAGTGGAAAGCGTAATCGACCGCCTTGGGCCTCATCAGGTGCTATCGATTGGCTTTGTCGATGGACGTAATATTTGGCGAGCCGATTTAGCTGCGCTGCGCGAACGCTTACTACCGTTAAAAGTGCGTCTGGGCCAGCGGCTATGGCTGGCGCCAAGCTGTTCGCTGCTGCATGTGCCGGTGGATTTAGCACAAGAAACAGCGCTAGGGGAAGAGCTCATTAGTTGGTTAGCTTTTGCGCAGCAGAAACTGGAGGAGGTGGTTACGCTCACCCGATTGATTGATAACCGTACCACGCCTGCCGACGAGCAGCGTTTAAATGAGGCGACGCAGGCGCTGGACGCTCGGCGTGAATCTAACCGCATCCATCAGCTCGCGGTCAGCGCGCGTTTGGCGGCCATTAGCCCCGAGGATAGTCAGCGCCAAGCCCCCTATCCAGTGCGCGCAAACGCCCAGCGGCGTGCCCTCAAGCTGCCGTTATTCCCAACCACTACCATTGGCTCTTTCCCGCAAACCAATGAGATCCGTGCCGCGCGGCGCGCTTTTAAGGCAGGGGAGCTTGCATTAGCCGATTATGAAGCGCGTATGCAAGCCGAGATTGCCTATGCCGTTGAGCGCCAGGAAGCACTAGATATTGATGTGCCGGTGCATGGTGAAGCCGAGCGCAACGATATGGTGGAGTACTTTGGCGAGCAGCTTGAAGGATTTGCCTTCACCCGTTTTGGTTGGGTGCAGAGCTACGGTTCACGCTGCGTTAAGCCACCGGTTATCTTTGGCGATGTTTCGCGCCCAGCACCGATGACAGTACGTTGGAGTGAGTACGCTCAAACCCTAACCAACAAACCCATGAAAGGGATGCTCACCGGCCCAGTTACCATTCTACAGTGGTCATTTGTGCGCGATGACCAGCCGCGGGAAACCACCTGTCGCCAGATTGCCCTGGCACTGCGCGATGAAGTGCTGGATCTGGAAAAAGCGGGCATCACTATTATTCAAATTGACGAGCCTGCACTACGTGAGGGGCTACCGCTACGCCAGCACGAATGGCAGCACTATCTTGATTGGGCAGTGGAGAGCTTTCAGCTAAGTGCGGCTGGCGTTGCCAATACCACTCAGATTCACACCCATATGTGCTACTCGGAGTTCAACGATATCATCGGCGCGATTGCCGCCCTGGATGCGGATGTGATCACCATTGAGACGTCGCGTTCAGATATGATCCTGCTCGATGCCTTCCAGGACTTCGCCTATCCCAACGAGATCGGGCCAGGCGTCTACGATATCCACACCCCGAATATTCCTGAGGTGAGTTGGATGGTCGATTTAATGGAAAAAGCGCTCGAGAAAATTCCCGCTGAACGACTGTGGGTCAACCCTGACTGTGGTTTAAAAACCCGTGGTTGGGCGGAAGTAGAACCTGCGTTGGCCAATATGGTGAAAGCCGCCAAGGTACTCCGCCAACGCTACGCATAATCGGTTAAAGATTAGAGTGAACCCCGTTGCTTAGTGCGCGGGGTTTTGGCATTTAACGCTAGCTTTTCGAGGCATAGGCGTAGAGCAGCGTTTCCTGGGCGCTGATGGCATCGCCATCACCAGGGTCTTGTAGCTGATAGCTACCGTCGGTCTGCAGCAGCCAGCTCTGGCAGTTATCCACCAGATAAGTTTCAAGGTCTTTGCGTACGCGCGTAGCGAGCTTTTTGTCCAGCAACGGAAAGCAGGTTTCCACACGGTGAAACATATTACGCGACATAAAGTCCGCACTTGAGCACCAGGTTTCCGACTTACCATCGTTGTGGAAATAGAAGACGCGGGTATGTTCCAGAAAACGTCCAATGATTGAACGAACGCGAATATTGTCAGAAACTCCTGGTATGCCGGGTTTCAGGCAGCACATTCCGCGAATAATTAGGTCACACTCGACCCCCGCTTGGGACGCGCGATAAAGCGCTTTAATAAGCTTAGGCTCGGTCAATGAATTGCATTTGATAATGATATGGCCACGTTTGCCCTTGCGCGCAAGCTGCGCTTCACGGTCAATCATTTCCACTAGCCTTTCATGCAAGGTGAACGGCGCGTGGAGCAGCGTATCAATTTTGCGCGCCCGGCCCATTCCCGACAGTTGCTGAAATACTTTATGAACGTCAGCACATAGCGCTTTATTAGCGGTTAGCAGGCTGTAATCGGTATAGAGTTTTGCCGTCTTGGAGTGATAGTTGCCAGTGCCGAGGTGAGCGTAATAGCACAGTTCGCCTTTTTCACGGCGCACAATGTGCAGCATTTTAGCGTGGGTTTTATACGCCATAATGCCGTAGATAACGATGGCTCCCGCTTCTTGCAGGCGTGAAGCAAGCTGTAGGTTGTCGGCTTCATCAAATCGCGCACGCAGCTCGATAACCACCGTGACCTCTTTGCCTTGACTGGCGGCTTCCACCAGTGCGCTTACAATCGGGGAGTCTGCCCCAGTGCGGTAAAGCGTCTGTTTTACGGCTAATACATGTGGATCCCGAGCGGCTTCACGTAGCAGGTCTTCAATCGGAGTAAACGACTGGAAAGGGTGGTGCAGTAAAATGTCGTTTTTGGCGATGGCTTCAAACAGGCTGCCCGCTTTTAATGCTTTAGGAATACTAGGCGTAAAAGGGCGATAAAAAAGATCCGGGCGATCGACATCACCTAAAGCGGACATCATGCGGGTTAGATTGACCGGCCCTTTGACGCGATATAGATCATCGCTCTCAAGCTCAAACTGACGTAGTAAGAAACGGGTTAAGTCGTCGGGGCAGTTGTCGGCAACTTCCAGACGTACGCCGCTACCATAGCGACGCGCCAACAGCTCTCCGCGCAGCGCTGAGGCAAGGTCAGAGACCTCCTCAGGGTCAACGCTCATATCCGCATTGCGGGTAAGCCGGAATTGGTAGCAGCCCTGTACACGCATGCCGGGGAAGAGCTCATCGGCATGGGCGTGAATCATCGACGATAAGAAAACATATTCTGAAAAGCCCTCTTCACATAAGTGTTTAGGCAGCGCTATTAAACGCGGTAGCGAGCGAGGCGCAGGTAGTATTGCCATACCACCGGCACGGCCAAACGCATCTTTACCCTCCAGCTCAACAACAAAGTTGAGGCTTTTATTAACCAGTCGAGGAAAGGGGTGTGAAGGGTCAAGTCCGATTGGACTGATAACCGGCATAATTTCATTATCGAAAAATGCCTTTGCCCAGGCTTGTTGCTCGTCAGTCCACTGATCGCGACGCCGAAAACGTAATCCTTGGGTTTCCAGTGCAGGCAGTAACATCTCGTTGAGAATTTGGTATTGGCGAACGATCTGCGCATGGGCAATGTCAGAAATTTCGGCTAACACTGCTTTCGGTAAGCGTCCGTCGGCGGCGACCGTTTCGTCACCCAGGGCAATCTGGTGTTTCAAGCCCGCCACGCGAATCTCAAAGAATTCATCCATGTTGGATGAAAAAATGAGCAGAAACATCAGCCGGTTGAGGAGTGGGTGAGCATCATCTAACGCTTGTTCCAGCACCCGGATGTTGAACTGAAGGTGTGAGAGCTCCCGGTTAAAATAGAGCTGAGTATCGTCGAGGTCGGTTTCGTGCTGTGCTTCACGCGCCTGAACCCCGGTGGGGGTGCGATTGAGACGAAGCGGCATGTCTCCGTCGCTGCTGGTTTGATCAGTAGACGACAAAGGTAAAAAATCTGAAGGTTGCTCGTCCATGATGGATCTCCCCGCGTCGATGGCTCGAACGTATCATAGCCTGATACTTGAATATCCGTGCAGTATGCGGGGAGAAGATGACAAACAAGTGTCACCTAGTTGTCATCTTCGTCATGATGGTTTAGCGCTGCTGTAGCAGGCGAGCCGCGTCAAGGGCAAAGTAAGTCAGAATGCCGTCAGCACCTGCGCGCTTAAAGCACATCAATGACTCCAATATCACCGGCTCCGCTTCCAGCCAGCCGTTATCAAAGGCCGCCCTATGCATGGCGTATTCACCGCTGACTTGATAGGCAAAGGTAGGTACTTTTAGCTCAGATTTTACCCGGCGTACTACGTCCAGGTAGGGCATGCCGGGTTTGACCATTACCATGTCGGCGCCTTCAGCAATATCCATGGCCACTTCATGCAGCGCTTCGTCGCTGTTGGCGGGATCCATCTGGTAGGTACGCTTGTCCGCTTTGCCCAGGTTAGCAGCTGAGCCAACCGCATCGCGGAAAGGGCCGTAGTAGTGTGAGGCATACTTGGCGCTGTAAGCCATGATGCGCACGTTGTGCAGGTTCTCTTGTTCAAGCACCTGGCGTATAGCACCAATGCGGCCATCCATCATGTCGGAAGGTGCTACTACATCAGCACCGGCTTCGGCATGGGAGAGCGCCTGCTTGAGCAGTGTTTCAACCGTGCGGTCGTTCTGCACATAGCCGTGCTCATCAAGAATGCCGTCTTGACCATGGCTGGTGTAAGGGTCAAGCGCTACATCCGTGATGATGCCAAGCTCAGGTAGTGCCTCTTTAAGGGCACGTACGCTGCGCTGGACTAACCCGCTGGCGCTATAGGCCTCTTCGGCAAACTCACTTTTCTGCTCTGCCCCGACCACGGGAAATAGCGCTAGTGCTGGTATTCCCAGCGCATAGGCTTCGCGTGCCTGCTCAATTAATAAATCGATGGAGAGCCGTTCTACACCGGGCATCGACGCCACGGCTTCACGCTGGTTTTCACTCTCCAGTACAAACACCGGCAGGATCAAATCTGATGGGCTGAGGTTTTTTTCTTGCATCAAGCGCCGTGAGAAATCATCACGGCGCATACGGCGCATCCGCGTGGCGGGGAAGTGGCGGGGAGTTGGAATGCTCAAAGCTTTCTCCATTAATAATTGCAAAACCAGAATGCCATTAGGCCTGGGTTGAGTATATCAGTCATGCCTTACGGCGAAAGCCGCCTTGTGGCAACAAGACAGACTGACTAAAGTGAGCGGTTGATTCTGTATTGCGATTAGCAGGCCCAGGGATAAGGAGATAGGCATGACCAAACAGGTAGCAGTGGTATTAGCTGGCTGCGGCGTTTTCGATGGTTCAGAAATTTATGAAACCACGCTAACGTTGCTGCGCTTGGATCAGTTGGGTATTGGTTACCGCTGTTTTGCTCCCGATATTGAGCAGCACCACGTCATTAATCACTTCAATCAGGAAGTGGTTGAGGGTGAGCGCCGTAATGTGCTGCAAGAGTCCGCCCGTTTAGCCCGGGGGGAAATAAGCCCATTAAGCGAATTAGTGGCTGACGATTTCGATGCTGTGATCGTGCCAGGTGGTTTTGGCGTGGCGAAAAATCTTTCAGACTTTGCCAGTGCAAGTGACAGTATGCAGGTCTTGGATGCGTTAAAAGAGGCTTTGGCAGGGTTTCGCGAAGAAGCCAAGCCGATTGGCTTAATGTGTATTGCTCCCGTAATGGTGCCGCGTTTACTGGGCGACGGGATTGCGGTGACCATTGGCAATGACCCAGCGGTGTCTGGGGCAATTAGTGCAATGGGCGGTTTGCACCGTAGCTGTAGCGTGGAAGATATCGTCGTGGATCTGGAGCATCGCGTCGTTAGCACTCCCGCGTACATGCTGGCCACGCGGATCAGTGAGGCTGCCACCGGTATCTTCAAACTGGTTGATCGTATTGATGAAATGATCAAGTAGCACGTTGCAGGGTGGAATGTAGGTAAAAAAACCGCCATCATATTTTCATATGATGGCGGTTTTTTGACAGCATCAGGATGTCGCTATACGTCGGCTTCTTGCTCTTCAGCAGCTTCTTTTTCGTCTTTCCGTTTACGCACAAAGCGTCCAAAAAGCAGCCCCACTTCATACAGCAGGTACATTGGAACGGCCAGCAGGCTCTGGGAGATCACATCCGGCGGTGTTAATAGCATGCCGACGATGAAACAGCCGAGCAGAATGTAAGGACGCTTTTTAGACAGACTCTCCACTGTGGTGGCGCCGGAAAGTATTAGCAAGAAAGTCGCTATGGGGATTTCAAACGCCACGCCGAAGGCAAAAAACAGCTTAAGAACGAAGTTCAAATACTGATTGATGTCGGTCATTACCGCGACATTTTCGGGCCCTGTCTGGGTGAAAAACTCAAATAACAACGGAAACACAACGTAATAGGCAAACGCCGCACCGCCGTAGAAGAGCGCAATACTTGACACCAGGATAGGAATTGCCAGCGCCTTCTCATTTTCGTAAAGCCCTGGTGCGATAAATGCCCATGCCTGATGCAGCACAAAGGGAACGGCGATAAACACCGCCACCACCAGTGTCAGCTTAAAAGGGGCTAGGAAAGGTGAGGCCACTTCAGTAGCGATCATCTGTGAGCCTTCAGGCAGCAGATCCATTAATGGTTGTGCCACAAAGGTGTAGATGTCATTGGCAAAGGCATAAAGGCCCAGGAAAATCACCAAAATGACTACCACAGCGCGTATTAGCCGTGTGCGTAGTTCAATCAGGTGTTCAATGAGCGGGGCTTGGCTTTGCTCGTTACGCGGCTCCTGTGAATCGCCAGTCATACTCATTGGTGATTACGATCCTTTTCAGATTCAGCCTGGTTAAGCTCATCACTGTTAGACACAGGCTTTGCAGATGCGGGCTCAGCGTCATTTTTTTGTGCAGTAGCAAGCTTTGCATCCACTGAAGAGTGGGCGGAAGTTGGTGATGGCGTTTCTTCTCGCACTGTTTGCAGAGCATCGTCTAGGCGAGCGCTGGCCTGAGCCACTCGCTGTTCGGTTTCACTCTGAGCCGCCGGGGTGGCCGACGTTGCGCGTTTAGAGAGTGATACATCGGCGATACTCTCTACGTCTAATTTCGCCTTCTTCAAACTGTCATCAAGTTTCTTCTGCTGCTCGTTCAGTTTTTGACGTAGCTCTTCTGCTTCTAACTGGGCACTTATTTCACGTTGCATACCGGATACCGTGCGCTTGATCTTGCCGATCCACATACCCGCCGTGCGGGCTGCGCGTGGCAGCCGTTCCGGACCCAGTACCAGTAGAGCGACGACGCCAATGAGCATTAGTTCAAGAAAGCCGATATCCAGCATGGTTTATTTGCGCTCTTCGTTGGGGTCTGCAGGACGTCCATCTGCAGCGTGAACGTCAGCAGCCCGTTTCTCTTCGGCGCGAACGTCGTAAGTATTGCCAGGTTCAACGTGGCCCACTTTGGCATGCGGCTGGTCAACGTCAGCTTTCTCGTCCTCTTTATTCTTTTCTTCGTCGTGCATGGCTTTCTTGAAGCCCTTGACCGCCCCACCTAGGTCGGTGCCCACGTTGCGCAGTTTTTTAGTGCCGAAAACCAGGATGATGATGCCCAGAACAATCAGCAACTGCCAAATACTGATACCACCTAACATATGCGTTTCCTCATCGATGCTGGTTAACGTTGGTTGTGACGCTTGAATTTAAACCTGTTATTGCGAACGCCCGGCTTTCTCATCGTGACCAGAAATGCCGAAGCGTTGTGCTAATTCATTTAAAACATCCTGATGCCCCATGTCCAAATGGGACAGCATGACTAAACTATGAAACCACAGATCGGCAGTTTCAGAAATCAACGCTTGGCGTTCAGCCTCGCCACCGTGTTGAGCATCCTTTGCAGCCAGTAGCGTTTCGGTGGCTTCTTCGCCGACTTTCTCGAGTATCTTGTTCAAACCCTTATGATGCAAGGAGGCAACATAAGAATCTTCTGCTTTGGCATAGCGCCGCTGTTTCAATACTTCATCAAGCGTATCCAGCACATAACCATTATTCGTTGTTGAAACGTCGGCCATTAAAGTGTTAGGCGATATTGACTTGCTGTCCATGGGAATCCTTGTAGTCGTTAGTGCATACTACGCTATTGCCACACCAAGAGTAGTAAGCCAATGGCAGCCGCCGCCAGTACCGGCCACTCCTGTAGTGCAATCCAACCGCTAAGCGGCTGCCAGACGAGTGCGACGGCGAGCAGAATCAAGCCTATGCGCAGGCGATACAGGCGCTTGCCCTGGCGTGCCATGTGCAGGCGCATCGCATTGATAGAGTCAACTTGTTGATGGCGCTGACGATGCTCATGCTCCATGCGGCTTAGCGCTTGGTGAGCAAGTACGGGTAGCTCTGGCAACTGATGAGAAAGCTCCGGAGCCTGTCGTTTCAGCGATTCCCACAAGCCGCTAACCCCCGCACGATCTTTCATCCACTGCTCTAAATAGGGCTTGGCGGTGCTCCATAGATCCAGATCAGGGTAAAGCTGGCGCCCAAGGCCTTCAATATTCAGCAGCGTTTTTTGCAGTAATACTAACTGCGGCTGCACTTCCATATTAAAACGCCGAGCGGTTTGAAACAGGCCCAGCAGCACTTGGCCGAAAGATATATCTTTCAAAGGTTTTTCTAAAATAGGCTCACATACCGTGCGAATGGCTGCTGCAAATTCATTGGCGCGGGTATTCTCACCCACCCAGCCGGACTCAATATGCAGCGCCGCGACTTCATAGTAGTCCTGATGGAAAAATGCGAGCAGGTTACGCGCCAAATAGTCTTGATCCTCTCGCGTAAGGCTCCCGACAATGCCGCAGTCGATGGCAATGTACTGCGGGTCTTCTGGATTATCACAGTTAACAAAGATATTGCCCGGGTGCATATCGGCGTGGAAAAAGTTGTCGCGAAATACCTGGGTGAAAAATAGCTCGACGCCGCGCTCGGCCAACTTCTTCAGGTTGGTGCCCCGGGCAATAAGGGTGTCTAAGTCAGCCACCGGTATGCCGCGAATGCGCTCTTGCACCATGACGTGTCGACGAGTAAACGGCCAGTAAATGGTCGGTACAAACAGCAGTGGAGAGTCTTTAAAATTACGTTTGAGCTGTGAAGTGTTAGCGGCTTCTTTGTAAAGATCCAGTTCATCAAACAGCGTGGCTTCGTAATCGCGAATAACCTCGACCGGGCGTAGGCGGCGCGCTTCAGGCACTTTAGAAAGCAGTTTGGCAACTTGGTACATCAGTGCCATATCCTGGCGCATAACACGGTCAATGCCGGGACGAATAATCTTCACCACCACATCTTCACCGGTGTGCAAGCGTGCCGCATGTACTTGAGCAATTGACGCAGAAGCCAGGGGCTCGCTATCGAATTCAGCAAAGGCTTCCACCAGCGACATTTCCAACTCTTTCTCGACACGGGCAGCGGCGAGGCGGCCCGGAAAAGGGGGAACTTGATCTTGTAAACGCTTAAGCTCATCGGCGATATCGCCAGGCAGCAAGTCCCTGCGTGTCGAGAGCATCTGGCCGAATTTGATAAAGATCGGCCCCAGCGCTTCCAGCGCTAAACGCAGACGCTCGCCGCGTGAGCGCTTGCCGACAGGCACAAGGCGTAGTGGAGAAAGCCATAGCAGGGTGCGTAACCACCAGGGCAAGCGTTCTAGTGGCAGCAGTGTATCTAGCCGATGTCGAGTGATCACCCAGCTTATCCGCAGCAGTCGCAGGCTCATTGATGGGGCTCCTGTAAAGGGCTCTGCTGCGATGCCGGTTGCCGTTGGGTTAACTGTCGTTGTAAGCGTTTAAAGCGTGCCTCCAACCGATCAGTCGCCACTTCTAGCTCCGTTAAATGCTCGCGTAGTACGTTGCGCTGCTGCTGTCCTGGCAGTAGGCGAGCCTCTTCAAACACGTACTCAGACACATCCTGCAGAAGCTCATCTTTAGCGCGCAATCCCCAACGCGCCATACGGCGCAAGCCTTCGGCAAGCGAGTGTGCGGGCACATCGCCAAGCCCGCGGGCCAGTTCGCTTTCCCAATCAATGTCCAAATCGAAGAGTAGTTGGCGGGTGGCTTCCAACAGATGGATATGACCTCGCACGGCCAGCTTGCCGTCAAACATCAGGCGTTCAACCGAGGCACCACTGATCCACTCAGAAAACGTCTCAGGCGTTAACTCGACTACTGCATCCACATCGGCTTCATTAATACCCTCGCCGCGCAGCAGGTCTAGCCCCGCGTGATGATAGTGAATAACCAGTTCAATGTTGGGTTGCTCTAAGCGCACCAGAAGGCGACTGCCCGCCAACGCCGCCAGCCGAGTAGGGGCTGCCGGGTCGCGGGCGAGCAGGGCATTGAGCGTGCGTTCACAACCGGCCAATAACAAGGTCGGGGTTACCAGCATGCGAACCTCTTGGTCGGTAGCGGCATGCTGCGCTTCAGGCTCATAATTTAATGCCGCGGTGCAGTGCAACGATGCCACCTGTGAGGTTGGTGTATTCAACCCGTTCCAGGCCTGCGGCTTCCATCATGGCTTTGAGCGTCTCCTGGTCCGGGTGCATACGGATCGACTCCGCTAAGTAGCGGTAGCTTTCGCCATCGCCAGCCACCCACTCACCCATCTTGGGCAGTAAGCGGAAGGAGTACTCATCGTAAGCTTTGGAGAGCAGCGGGTTGTTGGGCTTGGAGAACTCCAGCACCAGCAGGCGTCCGCCTGGCTTGAGCACGCGGGTCATGGAGCGCAGAGCGGCGTCTTTATCGGTGACATTGCGCAGACCAAAGGCAATGGTGATGCAATCGAAGCTGTTATCCGGAAATGGTAGGCTTTCGGCATTAGCCTGAACGTATTCAACGTTGCTGCCTACGCCGTTATCCATCAATTTATCGCGGCCAACCTTGAGCATCGAAGCGTTAATGTCGGCCAACACCACCTTGCCCCGTGGACCCACTAAACGGGAAAATTTAAGGGTTAAGTCGCCCGTGCCGCCGGCAATGTCCAATACATGGTGGCCAGGGCGTACGCCTGCACGCTCAATGGTCATACGTTTCCACACTCGATGAATACCCATCGACATCAAGTCATTCATAACATCGTAGCGAGCGGCAACCGAGTGAAAGACATCGGCTACGCGAGAGGCTTTCTCGTCGACCGGGACTTCCTGGAAACCAAAATGGGTGGTGCGTTTTTCTGTGGGGCTCATGGGGTCGTAGCTCCCGAATTCGAGGCAGTGGCAAAACGACCTAGGTCTTTTGACGTAGCGGTCGTCGCGTTTAAAAGGTTAGCGACATTGTAGCCTTGTCCGCCCTGGTTTGTCTGCTCAACCCGCTTTGCTTGGCTACCTGAGTCGTTAGGTCACAGTTGCTTGAACTGGATGCCCGCAGGCTCTCGTGAAGCACCGGCATTCTGCAAACGTTGCAAATAGTTTTGCCAGTAGGCCTCTTGATGCGTGGCCAGATCGTAAAGGTAGTTCCAGCTAAACAGTCCACTATCGTGACCATCATCAAAGTGCAGCTTCAGCGCGTAGTTGCCCGCCTGGGTAATGTTTTGCAGGCCGACCTCTTTTTTACCCACCTGAAGTACCGCGCTATCGCCGCCGTGGCCGCGCACTTCAGCAGACGGCGAGTAGACGCGTAAAAACTCGACCGGTAGCCGATAAGTTTCGCCGCTGGCGTAGCCGAGCTCCAGCTCGCGGGCCTGCTTGTGGTAGTGCACTCGAGTAGGGGTAGGGGCGTTCATTAGCGGGCCTCGTTACTCATGCTATTGTCAAAGCAGCTGGGTCAGCGCTTTACGCTTTAGCAAATGCGTGAAGGCAAGCGCCACGCTAGACGTGGCACTTGCCTGGAAATGCTGATAGCACTGGTTCAGCTTACAAAATATAGCGTGACAGGTCTTCGTCGACGGCTAGTTCGCCAAGCTGAGCATTGACGTAGTCGCCGTCAATGATTAACGGGCTTTCCATATCACCGCCCTTGAAGGAAGCCTCTTCCAATAACCGCTCCATCACGGTGTGTAAGCGGCGAGCGCCGATGTTCTCGGTGCCTTCATTGACCTGCCAGGAGATCTGCGCAATGCGCTCGATACCGTCTGGGGTAAACTCAACGTCCAGCCCTTCAGTGGCCAGCAGCGCTTGATACTGCCTGGTCAAGGAAGCGGAGGGTTCGGTAAGAATGCGCTTGAAATCATTAGGGGTGAGCGCATCCAGCTCAACGCGGATGGGCAGGCGGCCCTGAAGCTCAGGAATCAAATCTGATGGACGCGATAGATGGAAGGCGCCGGAGGCGATAAACAGAATGTGATCGGTTTTAACCATGCCGTACTTGGTCGACACGGTGGATCCTTCAATTAACGGTAGTAAATCGCGCTGGACACCTTCGCGGGACACTTCTCCACCGCTGGATTGGCCACTGCCTTTAGCCACTTTATCGATCTCATCCAGAAACACGATGCCGTGCTGTTCGACAGCATAGACAGCGCGGGCTTTGATCTCTTCTTCGTTGACCAATTTGCCAGCTTCTTCATCACGTAGCAGTACCAGCGCTTCTTTGACCGTAACGCGGCGGTTTTCACGCTTTTGCTGGCCCATGTTGGAGAACATGCTCTGCAACTGGCTGGTCATCTCTTCCATGCCCGGCGGGGTCATGATGTCGATGCCGTGGCCTTGCGAGGATATTTCGATATCGATCTCTTTGTCGTCCAGCTGACCTTCGCGCAGCTTTTTACGAAATGTCTGGCGAGTGCCGCTATCTTCACGCTGTTTCTCTTCCTGGCCACGCGGCGGCGGAAGCAGAGCGTCCAGCACCCGGTCTTCGGCGGCATCAGCAGCGCGATGACTGACTTCTTCTTTGGCCTGTTCGCGGACCATTTTGATCGCGGCTTCCATTAAATCACGAATAATCGACTCGACATCACGTCCGACATAGCCGACTTCGGTAAATTTGGTCGCTTCAACTTTGATAAACGGCGCTTTGGCGAGTTTGGCGAGGCGGCGGGCAATTTCGGTTTTACCTACGCCAGTGGGGCCAATCATCAAAATGTTTTTAGGCGTGACTTCTGGGCGAAGATCGTCGTCAAGCTGCATACGGCGCCAGCGGTTACGTAGCGCGATAGCAACGGCGCGCTTAGCGTCCTGTTGACCAATAATATGCTGATCGAGAGCGTGAACAATTTCGCGGGGTGTCATCTGGGTCATAAAAATAGCCTCAACGTTCGTTGATCATCAGCTCTTCGAGCGTCACGTGATGGTTGGTGAACACGCAGATGTCACCAGCAATGGCCAACGACTTCTCGGTGATTTCACGTGCCGAAAGCTCCGTATTTTCCAGCAGTGCACGGGCTGAAGCCTGGGCGAAGTTGCCGCCAGAGCCAATCGCAATGATGCCGCGTTCAGGCTCAACCACATCGCCATTACCGGTGATAATCAGCGAGGCGCTGTGGTCTGCAACGGCTAATAGCGCTTCTAAGCGCCGTAGGGCACGGTCAGTACGCCAATCTTTAGCGAGCTCGACAGCGGCCTTGGTTAAATGGCCCTGATACTTTTCCAACTGTGCTTCAAAGCGTTCAAATAGCGTGAACGCATCGGCGGTGCCACCGGCAAATCCGGCCAGTACCTTGCCACGGTAGAGACGGCGTACTTTACTGGCGTTGCCTTTCATCACGGTGTTGCCAAGCGATACTTGACCGTCGCCAGCAAGGGCGACCTGGTTGCCGCGGCGAACGGAGACAATGGTGGTCATGGAGATAACTCCTTATGGGGAGGCGTGCTCCCTATGACTTGTAAGTCGCTTAACAAGCGACCGTTGTGTAAGCATTCACAACAAAATGCGGGCGGCTGATAAAAAATCAACCGCCCGCAGGTCATCAAGGAGTGGTTTTATCAATTTTGCAGTTGAATAAGCAGTGGCTCGATGCCTTGAGTACTCATTAAATCCTGCGCTCGATTAAGCTCCCGGGTGTCCTCGTAAGGGCCGACCTGAACACGATGCCAGGTGTTGCCGTCAGCCTGCACTTCGCTGATTTGGGCCAACAAACTTAAGTTGCGCAGGCGCCCGCGCAGCTGTTCAGCATCGCTTAAATCACGAAATGAAGCGGCTTGAAGGACATAGCGGCTAGGCGTGCTACTGTTTGCCGCACTCACCTGTGCAGTAGATACTTGCTCTTCAGGGCGCGTATTGGCCGCTATGACTTGGGCAATGGGATCGTCACCTGGATCACTACCCGCTATTTGCTCGGCGACCTCAGGGCGAACAACGTTCGAAGGCAGCGTAACGCCGGGCGCAATAACCTCGGTCTCAGGCAGCAGTGTATAAAACTCAAAGGTGGGCATTGAGGGTTGAGCGGCGCCTTCGGTTTCGCGGGCGGCCTCACGCTCCTCACTGCCAGAGGGCTTGGGTAGCACGGTTGCCTGGGGCGGTTCGCTCTGCTCCTGCCACGGTGCGGTTCCGTGCTGGTGCTGGGCGAGAAAGAAGCCCGCTGCCATGCCAGCAATGCCCCAGATCCAACCCGGTATGCGAAAGCCGCTGCCTGAGCTACGAGCAGACTTGCGCTGCGAGGTGGCTCCTCGGCGAGTGGGCTTTTTACGCGGTGGGCTAGCCATGAATTACATCTCCTCTGGGGCGCTAACCCCCATTAAATCCAGCCCGTTGCGCAGTACTTGACGGGTAGCAAGCCCCAGCGCTAAGCGGGTATTGCGCAGGGTGTCGTCCTCCACCATCACTTTAACGGCGTTATAGCAGGTGTGGAAATCGCCGGATAGATCAAGTAAATATTGAGCGACTTGCTGCGGCTCACGGTTCTTGGCGGCGGTTTCGACCACTTCGGGGAACCTTGCCAAACGGTTTAGTACCGCTTTCTCCTGATCGCTATCCAGCAAGGCAAGATTGGCCATTGCTAACGCGTGATCGAACGGCTGATCAGCATCTTGCGCTTTGCGCAGCATGCTGCATACCCGTGCGTGAGCATACTGAATGTAATAGACCGGGTTGTCGTTCGACTGCGAGCGGGCCAGATCGATATCAAAAGTGAGCTGGGAGTCAGCACGGCGAGCAGCAAGGAAGAAGCGCGTTGCATCGCGGCCTACTTCATCAATCAAGTCACGCACCGTGACGTAACTGCCCGCGCGCTTGGAGAGTTTTACCTCGACGCCTGAGCGAGTCACCATCACCATCTGATGGAGCACGTAGTCGGGCCAGCCTTTGGGAATGCCAACTTCCAGTGCCTGTAAACCAGCGCGTACGCGGGTTACCGTGGAGTGGTGGTCGGCCCCCTGCTCGTTAATCACGGTTTTAAAGCCACGCTGCCACTTGTCCAGGTGGTAAGCAACATCCGGCAGGAAGTAGGTGTAGCCACCATCACGTTTGCGCATCACGCGGTCTTTATCATCACCAAAGTCGGTCGTGCGTAGCCACATAGCACCGTCGTCTTCATAGGTGTGGCCCGCGGCCACCAGTTTTTCAACCGTGGCATCTACTTTGCCATCTTCGTAGAGTGATGACTCTAGGAAATAAACATCAAACTCAACGCCGAACGCCTTCAAATCTAAATCCTGCTCGCGGCGCAGCCACGCCACGGCGAACTCTTGAATGGCGTCTAAATCTTCTGGATCGGCTTTAGCGGTAACTTCGCGGTCATCGGCCGTCACCGTTTTGCCTACCAGATAGTCATTGGCAACATCGACAATATACTCGCCACGATAGCCATCTTCTGGCCAACTGGCATCGTCAGGTCCCAAACCTTTCACACGAGCCTGTACGGAGCGCGCCAGATTGGCGATTTGTGCGCCTGCGTCGTTGTAGTAGAACTCGCGGGTAACGTCGTATCCGGTGGCTTCAAGCAGGCGACAGAGGCAGTCGCCAATCGCTGCACCGCGGCCATGGCCCACATGCAACGGACCAGTGGGGTTGGCGGAAACAAACTCCACCTGAACCTTGACACCTTTGCCAATCAAGCTACGGCCAAAGGTATCGCCGCAGTCGAGCACCTGGGCAACGATTTGTGCGGCAGCATCGGTCGCCGCGAAAAAATTGATAAAACCGGGGCCCGCAATCTCGGTTTTTTGGATAGCATCGCTTTCCGGAAGCGCAGCAACGAGGGTATTTGCTAACTCCCGCGGATTTTTGCCGGCGGGTTTGGCCAGCATTAGCGCCAAATTGGTGGCGTAATCGCCGTGGGCTTTGTCTTTGGTCGGGTCCACTTTGATGTTGAGCTGTAGGTCGTTCGGCAGCACGCCTTGGTGCTTGAGCGCGGTAACCGCGCCTTCGAGCAGTGAAACTATCGTGTCTTTCATTTAGGTATCCGGGTGTCGTCGGTGGCGGCGTGTGCTAACGCGCAACTATAAGGATGCGTCTATAAAGCGGCTATTATCAGCAATTGAGCCGCAGTTTCAAAGCCGTGTCTTGGTGAAGGCGTTACCTGCTGGCTGACTAGGCCAGGGTTTGAGGGTCGATATCAATCGACCAGCGTACCTTACGTGCCTCGCGATTGGCTTCTAGCCACTGCACCAGCCAGCTAACGGTGGGGTGTAACTGGCTGCGTTTATCTGCTGCCAGCATAACGTGTAAATGGTAGCGATTTTGGCGTCTTTCCATTGGGGCGGGCACCGGGCCAAGGCAGCGGGTAGCCACGCCTGACTCTTTTAACCATTGACGCAGAGCCTGTGCGGCCTGTTGCGCCATGGCTAAGGCAGCCTCCTCTTTAGGGCTTTCGATACGCAGCAGTGCCATAAAGCAGAAGGGGGGCAGTTGGGCGATGCGCCGTTCTTCAAGCATATTGCGCGCCAGCGCCCCGTAGCCGTGTTCCGCCAACTGGCCCAAATGTGGGTCATCGGGGTGCAGCGTTTGCACTAGCACACGGCCAGGGTGGGCGGCGCGACCGGCACGGCCTGCTACTTGCTCAAGCAGCTGAGCGCTGTGCTCCAGGGCACGGAAATCAGCGGCGTAAAGCCCACCATCGGCATTGACGACGACCACTAGCGTTACGTGGGGTAGGTGGTGACCCTTGGCAAGCATTTGGGTGCCGACTAATACGCAGGGCTCTCCTCGCTGTATCTCCTTTAACACTTGCTCAAAGCTATCCTTCCGCCGAGTGCTGTCGCGGTCAATGCGGTAAACGGTGGTTTTTGGAAACAGCGTTTGAAGTGTCTCTTCCGTGCGTTCCGTACCGCTCCCTAGGGCGCGCAAATCACCGCTACCACACTCTGGGCAGGCATCGGGAAGGGCGCGGCGACTATCGCAGTGGTGGCAGGCGAGCATCGCAGGGTGGCGGTGCAAGGTCATGCGCGCATCGCACTGGCCACAATCCGCCATCCAGCCGCAGGCGTGGCAGGCGAGCGTCGGTGCAAAGCCTCGGCGGTTGATAAAAATCAGTACCTGTTTGCCAGCTCTCAAGGTGCTTTTAATCGCCTTGATCGCACCGGGTAGCAGGCCGCCCTGGCGGTGCTGGTGACGTAAATCAATCAGTTCCAGTTTGGCCGGCGGGTGGCGGCTAGGGCGCTGGGTCAGGCGAAGATGGCGATAAGCACCGCTAAGCGCTTGATGAAGACTCTCTAAAGAAGGCGTCGCACTACCCATCAGCAGCGGAATTTTATGATAGTGGGCGCGGGCCACGGCCAAGTCGCGGGCGTGGTAGCGCAAGCCGTCGTGCTGTTTATAGGAGCCGTCGTGCTCCTCATCGACAATAATCGCACCGGGGTTGGCCAGCGGTGTGAAAATCGCCGAACGGGTGCCGATAATAATCAGCGCACGACCACTGGCAGCGGCTTCCCATACGTCTAGCCGCTCGGGGTCGGTAAGGCCGGAATGCAGCGCCACCACGGGAACGCGAAAGCGGCTGCGAAAGCGCGCAAGCGTTTGTGGGGTTAAGCCAATTTCCGGTACCAGTACCAACGACTGCTTGCCTTTTGCCACCACGGCTTCAATAAGCTGTAGGTAGACCTCCGTTTTGCCGCTGCCGGTGATGCCCTCAAGCAAGCAGGGATGGTAGCCGTCGAGCTTTTCATGCAGCCCTGCCAGCGCCGTGGCCTGTTCGCGATTAAGGGACAGGGCTGGCGTTGCAAGTAGGCTGCCGCTTGGCGGGCTGGGGGCGGTGAGAATATGCTCCTGGCTGGATGCCAAGCCTTTCTTTTCTAGTGCTAATAACTGGTCACGGGTAAAGCCATGGGCGCTAACCGCGCGGCTGGGCAAACCGCGGGGGTGTTGGCGTAGCAGTGCATATAGCTCTGCTTGCCTGGGGGCTCTGCTGAGCGTTGCGTCTGCATCTTCGCCAAGGGGCAGCCATAACGTCTGTGTGCGGCCCGCCATGGGATGGCCCTGGCGTAGCCTTGCGGGCATCGCATGGTGCAGCGTATCACCTAGGCTGTGCTGGTAGTAACGGGCGGCAAAGCGGCAAAGCCAAAGCCAGTCTTGCGGCAGTGGGGCGTCATCTAGGGTCTCGCTAATTGCACGCAGTTGGTTGGGTGCAAGCTCACTGTGGTCGGCCAACTCAACGATGACACCGACAACGTCACGGCGTCCAAAGGGCACCCGAACGCGTAACCCCGGTTGCCAGCCTCCGGAGGGAGTCGTTTTGCACGGCAAGTAGTCAAACAGGCGGCGCAGCGGCGACGGCAGCGCCACTTTGAGCACTTTTGTGGACACGTGTGTCGGTGGCCGCGAAGAAACAGAATCAGGCAATTGGCCTCCGGCGTTAGTTTTGCTAGAATATGCGACCGCTCAATCTTAACGACCTGTATTTAAGGGCTGTATTTTTAAAGGACTGCCTTTAAGAACCGTCTTAAAGAACTATCGTAACGAAAGAGTGCCTAACCGGTTAGTCGTTTTTTTCCAAACCCGTATGCGGTGCCTGGCACGAGATCAGGTGGCGGCATATAGCTTCGTGAGGCTCGAGATGAAACAAGGTATCCACCCGAATTACAACACGGTCACCGCTACTTGTTCTTGTGGTGCAAATTTCCAGGTCGGTTCTACCTCTGGTCAGGACTTCTCTCTGGACGTGTGCTCCAACTGCCACCCGTTTTACACTGGTAAGCAGAAGCAAGCGACTACTGGTGGCCGTGTAGAGCGCTTCAACAAGCGTTTCGGCGCTGCTGTTAAGCGCGGTTAAGACCCCATAGGCTTATCCCTAATGATAGGTCTAGCGCGCAGGTACACTATGTACTCGCGCAAAACCCACGTCTCGGCGTGGGTTTTTTGTTTTCTACCTTGTGGTTTTGTGGAAAATCCTTCCATAAATGCTGCGATACAGCAATAAGTAAAGCGTTATGGGTGAAGGGTTTTTGCATAAGATTCAGCAAATATCTACTAAAAGTAACGAATGTGAAGCTAAAATTCGGTTAAACGATCGTTTTGTTGTGAGTTGACGACGCGCTTGAGGCGCATAGGTTTTTTCTATATTCTGAAATGACTTATCTACTTTATGTTAACTGGATTCTGACCATGACGGATGCAAATAAGCAGGCTGCTTTGGATTATCACGCGAAACCCATTCCTGGAAAGCTATCGGTGGAGTTGACTAAACCCACCGCGACCGCTCGGGATTTGGCACTGGCGTATAGCCCAGGCGTGGCTGAGCCAGTGCTTGAGATCGCCAGGGATGCGGAAAATGCTTACCGCTATACCGGCAAAGGAAACTTGGTAGCGGTTATTACTGATGGCAGCGCTATTCTTGGCCTGGGTAACCTTGGTCCATTGGCGAGTAAGCCAGTCATGGAAGGTAAAGGCGTACTGTTTAAGTGCTTTGCCGGTATCAATTCGGTGGATATCGAAGTTGATGCGGAAAGCCCGCAGGCGTTTATAGATACCGTTGCTCGTATTGCAGATACCTGGGGTGGCATCAACCTGGAAGATATTAAAGCGCCTGAGTGCTTTGAAATCGAGAAAGCATTGATTGAGCGCTGCAGTATCCCAGTCTTCCACGATGATCAACACGGCACCGCGATTGTAACGGCGGCGGGCATGCTGAACGCGTTGGATATCGCTGGTAAAAGCATTGAGAACGTCAAAATTGTTTGTATGGGTGCCGGTGCTGCGGCGATTGCCTGTATGCGACTTCTGCTCTCGTGTGGTGCCAGAAAAGAGAACTTGGTCATGCTGGACCGTCGTGGTGTTATCCACACGGAACGCGAAGGTATTAACGAATATAAAGCAGAATTCGCCCGCGATACCGAGATGCGCACTTTAGATGATGCTATCGACAATGCTGATGTGTTTATCGGCTTGTCAGGCCCTGGGCTGCTCTCCGCTGAGCAGGTTAAGAAAATGGCGCGAGATCCGGTGATTTTTGCCTGCACCAACCCAGACCCTGAAATTCATCCAGACGTTGCCCGAGCGGCACGCCCCGATGTGATTATGGCAACTGGCCGCTCGGATTTTCCGAATCAGGTGAACAACGTACTGGGTTTCCCGTTTATCTTCCGTGGAGCGTTGGATGTGCGCGCTACACGCATTAATGAAGAGATGAAGCTGGCCGCGGTACACGCGCTGAAAGATTTGGCTCGGGAGCCGGTGCCGCAAGAAGTGCTAAATGCCTACGAGCGTACTGAAATGAGCTTTGGACGCGAGTACATCATTCCGACGCCGGTGGATATCCGCCTGCTAGCGCGCATCACCTCTGCAGTTGCTCAGGCCGCCGTTGATTCTGGCGTGGCGCGTAAGCCATTTCCTGCGCATTACCCGCTGCAGTCAATCAGCGACGTTTACGGCGGCTAAAACGCTGTGTGCTTATAAACACCAACGCCCCGGGCGTTGGTGTTTTACGAGATTGTCTAATGGCTCTTGTTACTGCTTTGCATAGCGCGTCAGTCCTTCTTGCGCGGTGGACGCCACTAAACGGCCATCTCGGCTGTAGATATGCCCCCGCGCAAGGCCGCGGGCACCGCCTGCCCAGGGCGAGTCGATAACGTAAAGCAGCCATTCGTCCAAGCGCGTGTCCTGGTGCAGCCACAGGGCGTGATCAAGGCTTGCAATGCGCAGTTTGGGGTCACGGTACTCAATGCCATGGGGAATCAAGCTGGTGGTCAGCAGGTTGAAATCAGAGGCATAAGAGAGCAAGTGGCGATGCAGGGCTGGATCGTCTGGCAGGGTACCTGATAGACGGAACCATAAACATTGCCCCGCAGGCGTGCCGTTGTCTGGGTTACCCTTGATGTGCACAAACTCAATCGGGTGTCCGGGGAAGCGAGCGTGCGTGGCGTCACCGTTCTCGATCAGTGCTTCGGGGGATGGCACATCTGGCATGGCGCGCTGATGGCTGAAGCTTGGCTCGTCACTTTGAAAAGAGGCACTGCAGAAAAAAATCGGCCGGCCTTTCTGAATAGCGGTGACGCGGCGGGTGGTAAAGCTACCGCCATCGCGAATAGTATCCACCTGATAAACAACCGGGCGGTGAGGGTCGCCAGGACGCAGAAAGTAGCCGTGCTGAGAGTGGGGGCGGCGCTCGTCAGGCACCGTACGTGCCGCCGCTGCCAGTGCCTGACCAAGTACTTGGCCGCCATAGAGCTGAGGAAAGCCTAAATCTTGGCTTTGGCCGCGAAATAGCGTTTCTTCCAGCGTTTCAAGCTCCAGTAACGCCACCAGTTTGTTTAGCGCGTCTGTCATTCTCGGTATCCTTGGTGCTGTCTCAATATGGTTCTGACGATGAAGGTGGGTCATCGCTAAAGCAGATGCGACTTTCATACGATCGTTTAGCTACCTTAGCGGAGTTTGCTGTTATGCGCAGCGATGAATTTTACATGCACCGGGCGCTTGATCAGGCTCATTTGGCCGCAGCGGCGGGTGAAGTCCCCGTGGGAGCGGTTGTAGTTGATCCGCTAGGCGAGATTATTGGCGCCGGCTGTAACGCCCCGGTGGCCAGCTGCGACCCCAGCGGCCACGCCGAAATTCGTGCCCTACGCGAAGCGGGTCAAAAACTGGGCAACTACCGCTTAGAAGGCTGCACGCTGTTCGTTACCTTAGAGCCATGCATGATGTGCGCCGGGGCGATGGTGCATGCGCGGCTAAGCCGTCTGGTATATGGCGCTGCTGAACCTCGCGCGGGTATGGTCGAATCAAAAGCTAACCTGCTGGCACAGCCGTGGTTTAACCATCAGGTGACAGTGACCGGTGGCGTGCTTGCCGCGCCTTCTCAGAAGCTGCTTAAAGGTTTTTTTGCCGCTCGCAGAGAACTGCCGAGAGCGTAATGGCCTACCCTTGCTGATCCAGAGGCTTGCTAATCAAGCGGTGGCACAAGTTCGAACAGGAACAGCGGATCATCATTGACCGGTGTTTGCTCTAGTTGAAAAAACTGTTGGCGACTACGCTCCACGTACTGAATCATTTCGTAGTAGCGGCGGATATTGCACACATAAATGACCGGTTCCCCGCCACGGGCGTAGCCATAGCGCGTCTGGCTGTGCCATTCACGCTGCTGCAACAGGGGCAGGGCTGCGCGAACGTCTTCCCAGCTATTAGGGTCGCCGCCGCGCATCTCGACAATATTGCGCGCGTCGTATAGATGGCCAAGGCCGACGTTGTACGCGGCCATGGCCATATACAGACGATCATCACCGGTAATGTTTTCCGGCAGGCGGTCTTTAATGCTGCGCAGATAACGGGCACCACCGTCGATACTCTGGGCTGGGTCGCGGCGATCACTAATGCCCATTTCACTGGCAGTAGGGTGGGTTAGCATCATTAAGCCGCGAACACCCGTGGGGGAAACTGCCTCCGGATCCCAGTGAGACTCTTGATAACCCACTGCCGCTAGCAATTGCCAATCAAATGCCGTTTCTCGTGCGGCTTGCTTAAATAGCTCCGTGTACTCGGGTAGACGAGAGTCCAGGTGGGCTAAAAAAGTGCGGGTGCCCACATACTCAAGGTAGTCATCGTGGCCAAAGTAACGGCTGACCAGTCGATCGAGTGTGCCACTCTCCTGTAAGTCTTGTAGGAAATTATTGGCGGCTTCCAGTAACCCAAGGCCCCGTCCAGTGGGGAGCGCCCAGGCCATGGAAAGGGGATCGCCTAGCGTAAAGCCACGCTCAACGTTAGGGAAAAATAGTCGGTTTAAACGAAACTGATGCTCGAAAATAACCGCCGCATCCAGCGTGCCGTTTTCAACCCGGGCAAGCAGTTCGGCGACCTCTAGCTCATTTGACTCTTTCCAGCTTAGGGCAGGGTGAATGCGCTGTAAGTTGCGCAGCGCTTCTCCTGTTCCTGCGCCACTGAGCGTCCCAATTTCCAACCCCACCAAGTCACTGGGCGCCTGAATGCCGTTAAGGCCACGTCTGTAGACCACCAAAGGCTGCATCTGAATAATCGGTCGGGTGTAGTGGATACCCGGCGTATTCGGTAGCAGTGGTAGTGCTGCGGCACCTAAATCACCTTTTTCACGCACGGCAGGAAGCACACTTTCGGGGTAGTGGCTGGCGTCAAGATTAAGACTTACCCCTAAATAGTCGGCAAAGCGGTGCATCAGCTCGTATTCAAAACCCGTAGGGCCTTGGCGGCCTTCATAGTAAGTGGTAGGAGCATTGCGGGTGTGAACGGTAATAAAGTCTTTTGCTTTGATATGCGTAAGCTGCTCGCCAGGGGGGGCAAGGGAAAAGGTCGGTAACATGACCAGGAGCGTCATAGCGATTAGCGCATAATAAGCGCTGGCGCGGGCTACAAAATGTCGGCGAATCAACGTCAGCATGGCGTCTTGTCGGCATAAAACAAGCTGCCACGATACCCAGCCAGGGGCATGCTGTCACCTTGTTGATTTCGTGTGGCCGCCGCTTTCCAGTATCATAGGGACTTTCCGGTATCATATAAGTACGGCCGCACAGCGGTCCGGTGATTTCCCTGCTCGAATTTCCCTGCTCTAGAGGCTTCAGGATATGCTCGAACTGCGAGGCGCGCCCGCCCTTTCTGCCTTCCGTCATGCTCGGTTATTAGCGGTGTTGCGTGAACGAGTGCCCGAGGTGGAAGCGCTGTCTGCCCACTATGTTCATTTTGTCGATGTTCACGCCAATGATCACAACGAACAACTCGATGACGCCTCCCACGAGCATTTAGCTCAGCTACTCGTTTATGGCACGCACACGAGCATGGAAGTTCCCGACCATGCCCAGCGCTTTTTGGTGGTACCCCGTTTAGGAACTCAGTCGCCCTGGTCGTCGAAAGCCACCGATATTGCCCACAACTGTGGGCTGCGTCAGATTAGCCGCATCGAGCGCGGCATCGATTACCGGGTAAGTTTCACCGCGACCCCGGATGATGAAGGCCTGACTGCGCTGGCCGCACTGCTGCATGACCGTATGACCGAAACCGTGCTGGCGGATGCCGCGGATGCCACGAAGCTATTTGCCCAACACGACCCTGCGCCGCTGGGAAGTGTGGATATTTTGGAGGGTGGCCGAGAAGCGTTGGCAACGGCCAATCAGGCATTGGGGCTGGCGCTGGCAGAGGACGAAATTGATTACCTGGTGGATGCTTTCAACGAGTTGGGGCGTAATCCCAGCGATGTTGAGCTGATGATGTTTGCCCAGGCCAACTCCGAGCACTGCCGCCATAAGATTTTCAATGCAGACTGGGTGATCGATGGCGAGCCGCAAAGCCACTCGTTGTTTAAGATGATCAAGAATACCTTTGCGTCATCTCCCGATAATGTTCTTTCAGCTTATAGCGACAACGCGGCGGTCATTAAAGGCAGCCAGGCGGGGCGGTTTTTCGCAACACCGCTGACGGGTGCTGAGGGTGAGCGTGCGCTATACGCCACTCATCAGGAACCGATTCATATTCTGATGAAAGTCGAAACTCACAACCACCCAACGGCGATTGCCCCTTTCCCAGGGGCTGCAACGGGGTCGGGCGGTGAGATACGTGACGAAGGCGCCACCGGTATTGGTGGCAAGCCCAAAGCAGGCCTTTCAGGCTATACCGTTTCCAACCTGCGCATTCCAGAGTTTGTGCAGCCCTGGGAGGCGTTTGATTACGGTAAGCCCGAGCGCATGCAGTCGGCGCTCAACATTATGCTCGACGGCCCGATTGGCGGCGCTGCATTTAACAATGAGTTTGGACGCCCCAACCTAACCGGCTATTTCCGCACTTACGAGCAAGAGTCGCTTAACGACGGCGGCATTGAACGGCGTGGTTTCCATAAGCCGATTATGCTTGCCGGTGGTTACGGTAATATCCGTGCCCATCACGTTCAAAAGGGCGATATTCCGGTTGGCGGCAAGCTAATTGTAATGGGCGGCCCGGCGATGCTGATTGGTCTCGGTGGCGGCGCGGCGTCAAGTATGGCGTCTGGCACCTCCAGTGCTGATTTGGATTTCGCCTCAGTACAGCGTGAAAACCCTGAAATAGAGCGCCGCGCTCAAGAAGTTATCGACCGCTGCTGGGCAATGGGTGATCACAACCCGATCCGCTTTATTCATGACGTGGGTGCCGGTGGGCTTTCCAACGCGCTGCCGGAGCTGGTGAAAGACGGTAACCGCGGTGGCTGCTTTGACCTACGCGCAGTGCCCAATGCCGAGCCGGGCATGAGTCCGCTGGAGATCTGGTGTAACGAAGCCCAAGAGCGCTATGTGCTTGCCGTTGCCCCAGAAGATTTGGACACGTTCGATGCCCTGTGCAAACGCGAACGCTGCCCTTATGCGGTGGTCGGTGAGGCACAAGAGGCGCATCACCTTGAAGTGCGCGATGGCCACTTTGACAGCAAGCCGGTGGATTTGCCGATGAGCGTGCTGTTCGGCAAAGCGCCTAAAATGCAGCGCGAGTTTGAGCGTAACGAGCCCGAGCTTTCTGGCGTGATGCTCGATAACCTTGATCTACGCGAAGCGTTAGATCGTGTGTTGCGTCTGCCCACGGTGGCCTCCAAAAGCTTTTTGATTACCATTGGTGATCGCTCGATTACCGGCCAAGTGGTTCGCGATCAAATGGTCGGCCCCTGGCAGGTGCCGGTCGCCGATGTGGCGGTAACCACGGCGAGTTTTGATAGCCATGTGGGCGAGGCCATGGCCATGGGCGAGCGCCCGCCGGTAGCGTTGATTAACCCCGCGGCCAGCGCCCGCTTGGCGGTCGCTGAGACGATTACCAACTTGGCAGCAGCACCGATTGCCAAGCTTAGCGATATCAAACTCTCTGCCAACTGGATGAGTGCGGCCGATCACCCTGGCGAGAATCAGGCGCTGTATGACGCAGTCTATGCAGTGGGTATGGAGATGTGTCCTGCGCTGGGCATTGCCATTCCCGTGGGCAAAGACTCAATGTCGATGCGTACGTCCTGGGTGGATGAGAAGCAAGAGGGCGAAAGTGAAGAGAAGAGTGTGACCTCGCCGCTATCGCTAGTCGTCACCGGCTTTGCACCGGTCACCAATGCGCTGGCAACACTAACGCCGCAAATCAACCTGGATCAGGACGAATCTGATCTGATTTTGATCGATCTAGGTAACGGCCAGAACCGCTTAGGTGGGTCTGCCTTGGCGCAGGTTTACGGGCAAGTGGGTAATGACTGCCCTGATGTGGACGACCCGGAAGATATTAAAGCGTTCTTCGAGGTCATTCAGGGTCTTAACCGCGACGGTAAGCTATTGGCTTATCACGACCGCAGCGACGGCGGCTTGTTGGTCACGCTGCTGGAGATGGCCTTCGCTGCCCATGCAGGGCTAGAGATCAAGCTCGACTGGATGATTGATGAACCTGTTGAAGCATTGAATGCCCTGTTCTCGGAAGAGCTGGGGGCGGTGATTCAGGTCAACCGCAAAGACACGGAAGAAGTGCTGGCGCAATTTGCCGTGGCCGGTATTGAAACCTGCGGCGTGATTGCCCGCCCGCGTTATGACGATCAAGTGCGCGTCACGCTGTTTGAAGAGCCGCTGCTGGAAACGACTCGCCAGATTACCCAGCGTACCTGGACAGAAACCAGCTACCGCATGCAGGCGCTGCGCGATAACCCGGAATGCGCTAAAAACGAATTCGACAATCTGCTCGATAGCCGTGATCCCGGTCTTTCCGCAACACCGACCTTTGATATCAATGACGATATCAGCGCGCCGTTTGTGAATACTGCTAAGCCTGCCATGGCCGTGCTGCGTGAGCAGGGCGTTAATGGTCAGGTGGAGATGGCCTGGGCGTTCGATAAGGCTGGGTTTGAGGCGGTGGATGTGCACATGAGTGACATCCTGGAAGGGCGTGTGTCGCTTGATGAGTTTAAAGGCCTGGTGGCCTGTGGCGGCTTCTCCTATGGCGACGTGCTGGGCGCCGGTGGCGGCTGGGCCAAGTCGGTGCTGTTTAATGAGCGCGCTCGTGAGCAGTTCGCGGCGTTCTTCGCCCGTGAAGATAGCTTCTCGCTGGGCGTGTGTAACGGCTGCCAGATGCTGTCGCAGTTGAAAACGCTGATTCCTGGCGCCGAAAACTGGCCGACCTTTGTACGCAATGAGTCTGAGCAGTTCGAAGCGCGTGTCTCCATGGTGCGCGTTGAAAAGAGCCCGTCGATTCTATTGGCCGGTATGGAAGGCTCTAAGCTTCCCATTGCTGTGGCCCATGGCGAAGGGCGGGCAGAATTCCGCGATAGCGCTCATCTACGCAGCATGCAGTCGAGCAGCCAAATTGCCATGCGCTATATCGACAACTATGGCCAGGTGACCACGCGTTACCCAGCAAACCCTAATGGCTCGCCCTCAGGCATTACCGGGCTGACCACGCCGGATGGCCGCGTCACCATTATGATGCCGCACCCCGAGCGTGTGGCGCGAGCAGTCACCAACTCCTGGCGTCCTGCAGAGTGGACCGAAGATGGTGCTTGGTTGCGCTTATTCCGCAATGCGCGTGTATGGCTTAACTAACCATTGGCTAGTGCGATGGACTAAGCGAGTCGATTCGCAGTCACGGCGGCTTTCAGCCGCCGTGTTCTATTAAGCCCAGTTAAGAAGTATGAGAAGCGGCAAGAGGCGGCTCATCTGCTTGCAAAGGGGGCAGGCCAAGTTTGGCCTCCAGCGTCTCAAGTTCTTGGCGGTAGCGCTCGACGATGTACTCGTAGCGGCCAAAGTCGTGTCCACACTCCATACAGTAAACATGGGTTTTATCACGACGTGTGGCAGGTAAACGTTTTAGTCTGCTGCTGCATTGTGGGCACTCAGGGCTGAAATGATTGTTTGTCATGACACACCTCTTTACGACGTTATTAGGTTCTCGGTTATTAGGTTCTCGCTAAAATGGGCCTGCGAGGAACGGGAGTGTTTTTAAAACCGACATGATTAAGATGCGACGAAAGTCGTGATAGTTCAATAGCAGGCTGAGTTAAGCTCAAGTCTGGTGTATGGGAGGAGGTAGGAAGGGTGGCGTATCCTGTTGATTGATCACGACCAAGATCTCAACCAACACGAGTGGATACGCCATGACCGATTCTACCCTCCGGGCTCTTTCACAACCAGAACCCCAGGTCACTGACCCGCTGCACGAGCTGCTGCGACGAGGTGCCCGTGACCTGATCGCCAAGGCTGTCGAGGCCGAGCTGGCCACCTTCCTGGCGCAGTATGCCGATCAGCGGCTCGACGATGGACGTCAGGCCGTGGTCCGCAACGGCTACCTGCCCGAGCGCACGGTCCAGACCGGGATTGGGGATGTCAGCGTGCAGGTGCC
>NZ_JBNNIW010000029.1:0-52363 GCF_050269715.1 Halomonas sp. NPDC076908
CAGCGCAAAATCATCGATTGGATGGCACACCGCATTCATCTGGTATATCTGTCGCCTTATTCGCCGGAGCTGAACCTGATCGAAATTCTTTGGCGTGAAATCAAATACAAGTGGTTACCGCTGACAGCCTACAGTTCGTTCGACAAGCTCTGTGAAGCGGTCAAAAACGTATGTGATAATTACGGAAAAAGTAACTCGATAACTTTTGCATAACCACTTACATTAGCGAGGATTGGCGGCGAAGAGTTCTGCCTATTAATGCCCAATACGCATACCTATGATGCACTTCAGGTAGCCGATCGGTTACGCCTTGAAATCGAAAATATGCAGCTGAATGGCATTACGTTATGTTTAAGGCCTACCATTAGTATTGGCGTAACAACTTGTTACGGGGCAAAATACAATTTCGAACAGCTTTATTCCTTTGCAGATAAAGCGCTCTATGCGGCTAAAACTAATGGGCGCAACCGCGTAGAAAGCATGCTGCCACCCATTTATATTCCAGCTACCACCACCCTAAAGAAAAATTACTTTCATCAACTTATAAGCTAATCAAGTGACTCATAGCTGCTATTAAATACAGAGAATTTTAAAATACTCGGTTAAGGCCATTTTGCGCTGCGACCCGATATGCCTCTGCCATGGTGGGGTAGTTAAAAGTAGTATTAACAAAGTATTTAAGCGTATTAGCATCGCCCTTTTGCTGCATAATCGCTTGACCGATATGCAGAATCTCAGACGCCTGATCACCAAAACAGTGAATCCCAAGTATTTCCAACGTGTCCTGATGAAACAGGATCTTAAGCATACCCACCGTATCGCCGGTAATTTGCGCTCGTGCGGTATCTTTGAAGAACGCTTTGCCAACTTCGTAAGGCACTTTGGCTTCCGTTAGTTCTCGCTCATTAGGACCAAAGGAGCTAATCTCGGGAATAGTATAGATCCCGGTGGGTACGTCACTGACGAATCTAAACTCTTTATCAAGCAGCTCATTACATGAGTTTAAGCCTTGATCATAAGCCGCACTTGCCAGACTCGGCCAGCCAATCACATCGCCGGCTGCATAGATATGTGGAATGTCCGTACGGTAGTGCTCATCCACGCTTAATTGACCGCGCCCGTTTGGCGTGAGGCCGATGTTTTCTAGACCTAGGCTATCGGTATTACCTGTGCGGCCGTTAGCCCACAAAAAAGCATCCGCGCGAATTTTTTTGCCCGACTTAAGCCGCACGACAACGCCAGACTCATCTCCTTCAACGCTGTCATACTCTTCATTGTGGCGCACCAGCACGCCATGCTTGCGCAAGTGATAAGAGAGCGCGTCGCTAATTTCGCCATCCAAGAAAGAGAGCAGGCTATCGCGGTTGTTAATCAGATCAACCTTGACGCCTAAACCCGAAAAGATTGACGCATACTCACAGCCAATCACCCCAGCGCCAAAAATCACCAGGGTACGCGGCGTATGGTTGAGGCTTAAGATAGTATCGGAGCAATAAATGCGCGGGTGCCGGAAGTTTATATCTGCTGGTCGATAAGGGCGTGATCCGGTGGCAATCACAACTTTCTTGGCTACCAGCTCTTCCATACCCTCTTGACGGTCTCTAACGAGCAGAGTGTGTTCATCTTTGAAACGCGCAACACCATGAAACAAATCAATCCGATTACGCGCATAAAACGTAGTACGCATCTCTACCTGTTTGTCGATGGTACCGCGCGAACGCTCCATGACTTTAGGAAAAGAGAACCAACGTGGCTCACCAATATCGCGGAACATGCGGTTAGTGTTGAACGCCATAATCTGTTTAACCTGATGGCGTAACGCTTTAGAAGGAATTGTGCCCCAGTGGGTACAATTACCCCCTACCTGAGCCTGCTTTTCAATAATCGCCACGCGCTTACCGTGTTTAGCAGCGTTAATCGCAGCGCTTTCTCCTGCAGGCCCCGTACCGATCACCACGACATCATAATTGTGAACCGCCATACCTTCTGCGTCTCCTATATCCGTTTATTAAGCGTGTCTCGTTAACTAACTACTACCTATTTTTATCGACGAGTTGCATCATAGCCTAGGTCGGCACCACGGCTTTCATCGCTACGCCGACGAATACTGCCACGCTTGCGGTTCTCTTCTTCGCATACTTCATCCTTGCCACCACAGATATCGCAGCCATCTTTCATACCTATTTGATTCAAACCACCACAGGAACCTGCGATAGGCCTGCGGCCCATAATGACCCCAACCGCCATGGCGGTCATGATCAGTGCCATAAAGCCAAATACCAGTAGCCACATCGCCATATTAATCTCCCAACACTGTTTATCTTTACGTTATTTGCCTCATCTGCCGACATCAGCGGATCAGATAAGTGCCACACGGATAATGATCGTTACTCGATTATACCTCAGCTGGCCTTGCGTTATCAGCGCGAGGCTAATCGATTAACTGACACTATCAGCTAAAAACTATCGATAACGAATCAACTGCACAAATTAAAATACCCAGACTGATACACAAACGGGGCCAGCCAAAAGGCCAGCCCCGCTTATCACTACTATCGATCTCATACCGATAGATTAGCCACCGAAATCATCCAACAGGATGTTTTCAGGCTCAACGCCCATATCAAGCAGCAGCTTAATAACGGAGGCGTTCATCATTGGCGGCCCACACATGTAGTACTCACAATCTTCAGGCGCCGGGTGGTCCTTCAGATAGTTTTCATACAAGACGTTATGGATAAAGCCTGTCGGCCCTTCCCAGTTGTCTTCCGGCTGCGGATCAGAAAGCGCCAAGTGCCATTTAAAGTTCGAAAACTCTTCGGCTAACTGGTCATACTCTTCGTTGTAGAAGGTCTCACGCCAGGAACGTGCGCCATACCAGAAAGAGATCTTACGGTCAGACTTCAAGCGCTTCAGCTGATCAAAAATATGACTACGCATAGGCGCCATTCCCGCACCACCACCAATAAAGATCATTTCGGCATCGGTATCACGGGCGAAGAACTCACCAAACGGCCCCATTACCGTGACCTTGTCGCCTTCTTTAAGGTTAAACACGAACGTAGACATTAGGCCGGGCGGATGGTCGGTGCCAGGAGGCGGTGTGGCGATACGAATGTTGAACTTGAGCATACCCTTTTCATCAGGGTAGTTCGCCATGGAGTAAGCGCGAATCACTTCCTCATTGTTCTTGTGGGAAATTTTGAACATGTCAAATTTTTCCCAGTCACCACGATACTCTTCCTCAATATCAAAATCAGAGAATTTGATATCGTAAGGCGGTGCCACCAGCTGCACATAACCACCCGCACGGAAGGCTACTTCTTCACCTTCAGGCAGCTTTAGGTTCAGCTCTTTGATGAACGTGGCAACGTTGGGGTTAGCAATAACCTCACACTCCCACTTTTTCACACCAAAGACTTCTTCAGGCACTTCTACCTTCATGTCCTGTTTAACAGGCACCTGACAAGATAGACGCCAGCCGTCTTTTTTCTCACGCATGGTGAAGTGTGATTCTTCGGTCGGCAGAATAGAGCCGCCGCCCTCTTCCACGCGACATTTGCACTGGCCGCAAGAGCCGCCACCGCCACACGCAGAAGAGAGGAAGATGCCGTTAGCAGCAAGCGTGTTTAGTAGCTTGCCACCGGCTTGGGTCGTTAACGTATGCTCGGGATCGCCATTGACCTCAATGGTCACGTCCCCGCTACTCACGAGCTTGCTTCGCGCTGCCAAGATGATCGCCGTTAAGCTGATAACGATGATCGTGAACATGACAACACCGAGCAAGATGACAGTTGTATCAACCATGTCGGTTTCCTATTGCTGGAGGTTTCCTGTAACCCGGCGGTGTCGTTAAGCACCGCCAGGAAAGCCGGCTCCGTTTAGAGCTGAATACCAGAGAAGGACATAAAGCCCAATGACATCAGACCTACGGTGATGAAAGTAATGCCCAACCCTTGCAGGCCACCCGGCACATCGCTGTACTTCAGCTTTTCACGGATACCTGCCAGTGCAGTAATCGCTAACGCCCAACCTGTTCCTGCGCCAAAGCCGTAAACCACTGCTTCACCGAAGTTGTAGTTACGCTCAACCATGAACAGTACGCCACCTAGGATGGCGCAGTTAACGGTAATCAGCGGCAGGAAGACACCCAATGCGTTGTGGAGCGCAGGCACGTACTTATCAAGGAACATTTCCATGATCTGTACAAGGGCAGCGATAACACCGATATAGGAGAGCAGGCCAAGGAATGAAAGATCAATGTTCTCAGCACCGCTAATACCGGTCCAGGTTAATGCACCTTCTTGGAGCAGATAGGTGAATACCAGGTTGTTAACCGGAACCGTTACGGTCAGTACAACGATAACGGCGATACCCAGGCCGAAGGCAGAAGAGACTTTCTTGGACACCGCCAAAAAAGTACACATGCCTAAGAAGAAGGCCAGCGCCATGTTTTCGACGAAGACCGAAGCGACGAAAAGGCTTAAATAGTGTTCCATTTTACACAGCCTCCTGTGGCTTGGAGTTTTCCTTCATCTTGAACTCCGTCTCTTCTACCTGCCCTGGATCGATTGAGCGCATAACCCAAATCATCAGGCCGATAATAAAGAAGGCGGACGGAGGCAACAGCAGCAGACCGTTAGGCACATACCAGCCACCATCTTGAACGGTAGGCAGGATAGTAAAACCGAACACACTACCTGCACCCAATAGTTCACGGAAGAAGCCAACCACCAGCAACACGAACCCATAGCCCAAGCCATTCCCGATACCGTCCAGGAAAGACATGCCGGGGGTGTTGGACATGGCAAAGCCTTCCGCACGACCCATTACAATGCAGTTGGTAATGATCAGACCCACAAATACCGACAGCTGCTTGGACATTTCATAAGCATAGGCTTTGAGGATCTGGTCAACCACGATTACCAATGAAGCAATAATCGTCATCTGCACAATAATACGGATCGAAGAAGGAATATGATTCCGAATCAGTGATACGAAAAAGCTTGAGAGCGATGTGACGAAAATAACAGCTAACGCCATTACCAACGACACGCTCATGCTGGTCGTTACTGCCAGCGCAGAACAGATCCCCAATATCTGAAGTGCAATGGGGTTGTTCTGAAAAATAGGCGCTATTAAAACGCTTTTTGCATTTACGTCCGCCATGATTAAGCCCCCTCACCGTCTTCGAAGTCGGTATCGGTGTTATCGGCGTCTTCCAGCTCAGTACCACTGCGGAATTTCGCAAGGTATGGACCGAAACCTTCTTCGCTCAACCAAAACTGCAGCATGTTGGTCACACCATTACTGGTGAGCGTTGCACCGGATAACGCGTCTACTTCATTTTCACCACTAGCGCTTTTGCTCAGGCGGATGGCCGGTGAGAGGTCGCCCTCTTCATCGTAAATCTCTTTACCTTCCCACTGAGCCTGCCAACGTGGGTTGTTCACTTCACCGCCCAAGCCCGGCGTTTCACTGTGGTCATAGTAGGTAATACTGATAATAGTATTACCGTCACCTTCGATCGACAAAAAGCCCATCATCCGGCCCCACAGGCCTTGTCCACGAATCGGCAAAACGATTTGGTCTGGGTCGCCTGCATCACCGACCAGATAAACCGTCGCGTAATTTTCAACCCGAGAAAGCCCCGCAATGTCACGGTCTCCAGACAACGTGCGGCCGGTTGCCGGGTCACGCGCTGCTTCAAACCCATCAAAGGTTTCAGGGTCAAACTCATCGGTATACTCACCGGTTTCAAGTTCAACCACACGTGATGTGATTTGGGTCCGGAACGCTTCCTCGACATCCGTACCCGGCTCGTATAAACGCGCCACGTTAAGGATATTGGTTTTACGGTCTAATTCCTGATTGAGCTGCTGCGCTGGGCGCAGTGCCACGGCCGCCGTCGAAACGATGACCGAGCACACGATGCACAGCGAAAACGCTACGATCAGTACTTTCTTGATGGAGTTGTTACCTTGTGCCATTAGGCAGTCTCCTCGGCCGGTGTGCCAGTACGCTTGAGACGGCGCTTGACATTGGCCTGGACGAACATGTGGTCAATCAGCGGTGCGAACAGGTTGGCAAACAGGATGGCCAGCATGATGCCTTCCGGGAAGGCCGGGTTCACCACGCGGATCAGCACCGTCATCACACCGATTAGCGCGCCAAACACCAAACGCCCCTGGTTGGTCATGGAAGCAGACACAGGGTCCGTTGCCATAAACACCATACCAAACGCGAAGCCGCCAATCACAAGGTGCCAGTACCACGGCATGGCGAACATCGGGTTAGTCTCGGAGCCAATCAGGTTGAACAGTGTGCTGGTCACTACCATACCCAGGAACACCCCAAGCATGATTCGCCACGATGCAATACCGGTCCACAGTAATACCGCACCACCGATAAAGATGGCCAGCGCCGAGACCTCACCTACCGAGCCGGGCATAAAGCCCAGGAATGCGTCCCACCAGCTAAGGGAGTTGGTCAATGCCGTCATACCGTCCTGGAAGGCCACAGAAAGCGCGGTGGCTCCCGAGTAGCCATCAGCGGCAACCCATACTTCATCACCGGAGATTTGTGCCGGATAAGCAAAATACAGGAACGCACGACCAGTAAGCGCTGGGTTGAGGAAGTTTTTGCCGGTACCGCCAAAAATCTCCTTACCGATAACCACACCAAAGGTGATACCTAAGGCAACTTGCCAAAGGGGTATAGTTGAAGGCAGAACCAATGCAAACAGCACAGACGTTACGAAGAAACCTTCGTTGACTTCATGGCCACGTTTGATGGCAAACAGTACTTCCCAGAAACCACCCACTACAAAGGTAACTAAGTAGATGGGTAAGAAGTAAGTCGCACCTAAAACGAAGTTTGCCCACAGACTGTTGGCATCATGCCCTGAGGCCAGGGTCATCATGATTGCTTCGCGCCAGCCACCCATAGAGGCATAGCCCGCATCAATGGCGACATTAGCCTGCCAGCCAGCATTCCACATACCGAACAGCATGGCCGGGAAGGTACATAGCCATACCGTGATCATGATGCGTTTCAGGTCAATACCGTCACGTACATGCGCTGTCGTTTTAGCGACGCTTGGAGGCGAATAAAAAATAGTATCTACCGCTTCAAACAACGGGTAGAACTTCTCGTACTTTCCGCCCTTATGAAAGTGCGGCTCGAGATTCTCGAGTGTTCGTTGGATACCCATTATCAGGCCTCTTTCTCGATCATGGTGAGATTATCACGCAGGATGGGGCCATACTCGTATTTGCCGGGGCAAACATACGTGCACAGTGCCAGATCCTCTTCGTCCAGCTCAAGACACCCAAGCTGCATGGCAACCTCAATGTCGCCCACGATCAGCGAACGAAGCAGCTGAGTCGGCATAATATCTAAAGGCATCACTGCTTCATACGATCCAACCGGTACCATGGCACGCTCGGAGCCATTAGTTGAGGTTGTCGGCGCATAATCACGCAGTCCTTTTATCCTGGAAAGATAAATACCAAGCACCGAGTGTCGATCTGCGCCAAGGGATAGCCAACCCATTAAGATACGCTTGTTGCCCTCTTCAATTAGGCTGATTTGGTTGCTAAAGCGCCCCAAGTAAGTAAGCTTGCCTTCAGCAGTAAAGCCGGAGAAAACAGAGCCAGAAATTACGCGAGTGTCTTCGGGTTTGATGACATCGCCTGCTAACAGTTCATCGGTACTTGCACCAACCCGAGTACGCAATAGACGGCCTTTCTCAGCACGTGGACCGCCTATAGCGACCACACGGCTCATGTCTAGCTTGCCTTCAACGAACAATTTACCGAACGCAATCACATCCTGATAACCGATGTGCCACACCTTTTTGTGCAACGCTACCGGAGATAGGTAGTGAATATGCGTACCGACAAGACCAGCCGGATGCGGACCTGCAAAGCTTTCAACTTGAACGCCGCTAACATCACCGCCAGGAATAGAAGCGTCAGCACCTGTACACAGGAAGACTTTGCCCTCGGTAAGGCGCGCTAACACCTTGAGTCCGTCTTCAAATGCCTGTGACTGTTCATTAATGATCAGCGCAGGATCAGGGCTAAGCGGATGAGTATCCACGGCGGTGACAAAGATATCGGCTGGGGTACTATCAATAGCTGGCGTACGTGAGAAAGGACGTGTACGTAGTGCGGTCCACAGTCCTGATTCTACCAGTTGGTCGACAACGACCTGACGCTCAAGCTGCGCTAACGCTTGACGATCATGAGCAGCGAATTCAACGGCTTCTTCGCTTTCATCAATTTTGATAACGACAGACAGTAAACGACGCTTTTCGCCACGGTTTATTGCCAGCACTTCACCGGCAGCGGGCGCTGTGAAACGCACACCATCAATTTTCTTATCGGTGAAGAGCAATTGGCCCAGTTTGACCTTATCCCCTTCCTGAACTTCCATAGTTGGCTTCATGCCAACATAGTCAGTACCCAGGATTGCCACATGGCGCACAGGCCGCGCATCTTCAATACGCTGCTCAGGCGCTCCCGTGATGGGGAGATCCAGGCCTTTTTTGACTTCGATCATAGTCTCGCCCAGTTGTTGGATCGGATATACGAAGGTAAGGGTTTAGAATGTTTAATTTCTGTTCAGTGAATTGTTATTTTCTGCTCAGATTATTACCAGTCAAGCCCAAGCTACACTTGGACCACCCCGAAAAATCCATCGTATTATAAAGATAAGCGCGTCCAATGACCACATCCCTGATGATCTCCCAAAGTGCTATATACATCGGCAAATGGCTTTATATAGACAAAAAAACGCCACCCGAAGGTGGCGTGCATAACATAAAACAGCTTGGAAGCCCGGTATAAGGGCTATCCTAAGCTTACCTATCAGCGCGGTAGCTTTAGGAACCGCACATTAGACATCTGTTGCAAAATACGAACTACCTGGCAGCTATAGCCAAATTCGTTGTCATACCACACATAAATGACAGCATGATGTCCGTTAGCAATCGTCGCTTTGGCATCCACGATGCCTGCATGACGATTGCCAACGAAGTCTGATGAAACCACTTCCGCGGAATCAACAAAGTCAATTTGCTTTTGGTAGGCAGACTCAATCGACATACGACGCAAGTAATCATTTAGCGCGACGGCATCGGTGGTTTTATCCAAGGTCAGATTAAGAATGGCCATTGAAACGTTGGGGATCGGCACGCGAATAGCATTCCCTGTTAGCTTACCTTCTAGCTCAGGTAACGCCTTAGCGGCAGCCTTTGCAGCACCGGTTTCGGTCAACACCATGTTCAGAGCCGCGCTACGCCCACGACGATCGCCTTTGTGATAGTTATCAATCAGGTTCTGGTCGTTGGTATAAGCATGGACGGTTTCAACATGACCATTGACCACACCATACTCATCGTTAAGCACCTTGAGCACCGGCACGATAGCATTTGTAGTACACGATGCCGCTGAAACAATCAGGTCATCATCACCGATCACATCATGATTGATGCCATATACGATATTCTTGATATCGCCTTTACCTGGCGCGGTAAGCAGCGCTTTGGCAGCACCTTTACACTTTAAGTGCTGGCCCAGACCCTCCTCATCACGCCAGATGCCGGTATTATCAACAATCACTGCGTTATTAATATCGTATGCGGTGTAATCAATTTCACTAGGCGAATCAGCATAGATAACCTGAATGACGTTGCCATTCACTGTTAACGTCCGCGCCTCGGCATCGACCATGATGGTGCCGTCAAACGGCCCATGCACTGAATCACGACGCAGCAAACTCGCGCGCTTTTCAAGATCTTTGGCAACATCGCCACGGCCACGAACCACAATGGCGCGCAAACGCAGCAGGTTTCCGCCACCGGCCTTTTCAACCATGACACGTGCCAATAGCCGACCAATGCGGCCAAACCCATAAAGCACCACATCCTGCGGCTCGCCTGTACTGGCACCCGGCTGATAGCCATCAATAATTTCGTGCAGTTCTTTGCGCAAGAAGGCTTCTACATCGCCACCGCCCTGGCGCTTGAACAATACTGCTAGTTTGCCGACATCCACGTGCGCGGGACCAAGATTCAGCGCAACCATGGTTTTAATAACCGGGTAGGTATCTTCTACGGAGAGCTCAGTACCCTCTATTTTACGTACGAAACGGTGGTCTTTAAGAATACGAATAACCGACCGTTTGATCAGCGAACGTCCGAACATGGTGGCAACGACATTGTTCTGACGATAGAGCTGCCCCACTAATGGGATCATCTGTTCAGCCAGGGCTTCGTTGCCTTGCCATTCTTGAAAAACGTTTTCGAGAGCTTGCTGACTCACGTGCGGCCTCATAAGGTAGTTAAAAATAGGGCGATGAAAAAAACGATATAAACCGAGTAATCTTAAAATATTCGTTGTGCATTATCCGGGCCAAGCGGTGTCCCCGCAATGAATGGATGGTCGCACAACATGTAGGGTTATTACAGAAATGCCAATCTCACTACAAACCCTGTTTTTAAACCCGGCTTCTAAACCCTTTTTCCAAACTCTGCTTCTAGTCCCTATCGCTAAACTCACCGATTAAACCGCTAACGATTAGCGGTGACCCTCTAACTGCAACGGACGATCGTGTATGATCTTGTTTCCGTTCAGCGCAAAACGATATCTTGATTATGCCGACGTTCTCTCTGCTCGAACCCTCCCAGCCCCAAGGGACTCGCGATACGCTTTACTGGACATCGCCACCGGGCAGCGCGACTGCTCTGGCGCTTTCACGGGTGGCGACTAGCGCGCCACTATTAGTGATAACGCCTAATACGGCTAGCGCGCAGCGCTTAGAGCAAGACCTTAACTTTTATAGCGATGTTCCGGTGCTCCCCTTCCCTGACTGGGAAACGCTGCCCTACGACAGTTTTTCGCCTCATCAGGATATTGTTTCCGCCCGGCTACGCACGCTGCGCCAACTGCAAGATGGCGTACGCGGCATTGTTCTGGTGCCGATCAATACGCTTATGCAGCGTCTGCCGCCGGTGGAGTACATTGCTGGCCGGGTAATGACGCTTAAAACAGGTGAACGCCTGAATCGTGAAGCGTTCCGCGAATCGCTATCACGCGCAGGCTATCGCGCCGTAGAAACCGTCTACGAGCCTGGAGAGTACGCCATGCGGGGCGCGCTGATCGATCTGTTTGCAATGGGCATGGATGAGCCCATTCGTATCGATTTATTTGACGATGAAATTGATACCTTGCGGCACTTCGATCCCAGCAATCAGCGCTCCACCGATAAAATTGAGACGCTTGAGCTATTACCAGCGCACGAATACTCGCTCAGCCGCAGCGCTATAGCCTGCTTTCGCGAGCAGTTTGAAACCTTATTCGACGTTGACCCGCGCCAGTGCCCACTCTACAACGATGCCTTGAAAGGCATTCCCTCCCCGGGGCTGGAGCACTATCTGCCGCTATTTTTTGAACAAACCGCGTCGCTTTTCGACCACCTGACCGACGATACCCGGGTCGCGCTGCTGCCAGATGTTTTTCACGCCGCTGAACTACACTGGAAATCAATTGACGCTCGCTATGTCAATTTGGGCGTTGATCCTACACGCCCTTTACTTCCTCCCCACCGGGCATTCTTCCCGGTCAACGATGTGTTCTCAGCAATTAAAGCGTTGCCACGCATTGAACTCACTGAAGATAGCGAACAGCGCCATGCACATCTGCCTGAAGCCTCCCCACTTCCTCCGCTGGCGATTAACGCCCGGGCCAAGCAGCCGCTAGCTGAAATCGCTGGTTTCTTGAAGGCGCACCCGCAAACACGTGTTCTGTTTGTGGCAGAGTCACGGGGACGAAGGGAAGCGCTAGAAGAGGTGCTCGCACCGCTAAAACTATCGCTGCCCCATACAGATAGCTTTCATGCGTTTTTAGCCAGCAACGACCAGTTTTCAATTACTGAAGGCTTGGTAGATAGCGGGCTCTGGCTTAACACGCCGAGTCTCGCGGTGATCAGTGAAACCGAGCTGTTTGGCGAGGTGGTACGCCAAAGCCGCCGGCGCGAAAAAGTCACGGATGACAATGAACTAGCCGTCCGCCACCTTTCAGAGCTACGTGAAGGGGCTCCGGTCGTGCATCAGGCCCACGGCGTAGGGCGCTATTTAGGGCTGGAAACCTTGGAGGCTGGCGGCCAGGCCAACGAGTTTCTAGCGCTCTCTTATGCCGATGGCGCAAAACTCTACGTACCCGTAGATAACCTCCACTTTATTTCACGCTATAGCGGCGCCGATGATGAGCAGGCACCCTTACACAAGCTTGGCTCCGACCAGTGGGAAAAAGCGCGGCGCAAAGCCGCCGAGAAGATCCGCGATACTGCCGCCGAACTGCTTGACGTCTACGCACGCAGGGAAGCACAGCAGGGGGTGGTCTACGAAGCGCCCGGCGAAGAGTACTTACGCTTTGCGGGCAATTTCCCGTTTGAAGAAACGCCCGATCAGCATGCGGCGATTGAAGCGGTAATCAGTGATATGACATCGCCGCAGCCAATGGATCGCGTGGTATGCGGCGATGTCGGCTTCGGCAAAACCGAAGTTGCCATGCGTGCGGCGTTTCTAGCCGTTCAGTCTGGCCGCCAGGTGGTAGTACTGGTGCCAACCACCCTACTGGCGCGCCAACACTTCGAAAACTTCCGTGACCGCTTTGCCGACACCGCCGTTAACATTGGCTTGATCTCTCGCTTCACCGGCGGCAAAGAGATGACCCAAACGCTGGAAAGTATTAAAAACGGTCAAACGGATATCGTCATCGGCACCCACAAACTGCTCTCGAAAAGCGTTGAGCTACCCAAAATGGGCCTGCTGATTATCGATGAGGAGCACCGCTTTGGCGTAGCGCAAAAAGAGAAGCTTAAAACACTGCGCGCGGAAGTTGATATTTTAACCCTCACCGCTACCCCTATTCCACGCACTTTGAATATGGCCATGAGCGGCATTCGCGACCTTTCCATTATCGCAACACCGCCTGCCCGTCGTCTGTCGGTCAAAACCTTCGTGCAGCAACATGAAGCCAGCGTCATTAAAGAAGCCCTGCTGCGTGAAATACTACGCGGCGGCCAGGTATACGTACTGCACAATGAAGTTAAGACAATCGAGAATGCGGCAGAAAAAATCCGCGAATTAATCCCAGAAGCGCGCATAGGGGTTGCCCACGGCCAACTGCCTGAGCGCAGTCTGGAACGCATCATGTCGGACTTCTACCACCGGCGCTTTAACGTGCTGGTATGCTCGACGATCATTGAAACAGGCATTGATGTGCCTAGCGCAAATACCATCATTATTGAGCGCGCTGATAAATTTGGCTTGGCACAACTGCATCAGTTACGTGGCCGGGTTGGCCGCAGTCATCACCAGGCCTACGCCTATCTGCTTACCCCTCCTCCCAAAGCGATGACCCGGGATGCGATTAAGCGTCTTGAAGCCATTAGTGCCTCGGATGACTTAGGCGCTGGATTTACCCTGGCAAGTCACGATATGGAAATTCGTGGCGCTGGCGAACTTCTAGGTGATGAGCAAAGTGGCCAGATGGAAACCATTGGCTACACGCTTTATATGGAGATGTTAGATCGAGCGGTGAAAGCCATTCGCGCAGGTAAAACACCCAATATTGATGCGCCCTTCAATACCGGCGTAGAAATTAGCCTCAACCTGCCCGCGCTAATCCCAAGTGATTATATTCACGATGTACAGCAGCGGCTGGTGATGTATAAGCGCATCGCCAACACTCAAAGTGATGGCGAACTGAAAGAGCTGCAAGTAGAGCTGATTGATCGCTTTGGATTACTGCCTGCGCCACTGAAGAACCTTATTCGTCAGACTAAGCTTCGCCATCGTGCCGAACAGCTAGGGATTAGCCGTATGGAGGCAGGCGAAAGCCGTGGCAGGCTGCTATTTGCTAGCAGCACCCAGGTCGATCCTATGACCCTTGTAAAACTCATTCAAACCTCGCCAAAACAGTATCGTTTAGATGGCGCCGACACACTAAGATTTGAATTATCAATGGAAAGTGTTGATCAGCGCTTCCAGCAACTTGAAAACTTACTCAGCACGCTTAATCAAAAAGTAGCGGCGGCGTGACGCTTGGGGCAAACTTGCACTATGCCATCGCCGTACTGGCTACCACCACGCGCATTAACCGTGTACTAACACACCAGGAACGACCATGAACATTCGCCAAACTTTCAACCTTTGGGGCCCAACAAGCCTCGCGGTTCTGCTAGCGGCTAGCCTTGCAGGGCCTGCCTACGCGCAACCCGCTAGCGAACAACAGCCAGAAAATGAAGCTCAAGCGCTTAGCGCTGATGCCGTTGACAGTGCAGAACAGGTTGCTGCCCGTGATGAGCTACCCCGCGGCCATTACCGCATACCAGAACGCGGTGATGTGATTGGCGAGCGCTATACTGTGGTAGTGGAGAACCCCGACGAGACACTGATTGATATCGCTCGGCGGCACAATATTGGCTATGAAGAGATCCGCATGGCCAATCCTGATGTCAGCCTCTGGGTTCCTGGCCTAGGCACTGAAGTGGTTATTCCTTCCGAATACCTACTGCCACCAGCACCCCGTGAAGGTGTTGTCGTCAATTTGTCTGAACTGCGCCTTTACTACTACCCGGCTAACAATCCTGGCATTGTTGAAACCTACCCTGTAAGTGTGGGTCGTGAAGAGTTTGCAACACCTGTCGGCATTACACGCACCACGGTTAAGGTCAAAGACCCTGCCTGGGCTCCACCTGCTTCGATGCGCCGTGAAGCTGCCGCTCGTGGTGAACCTGCGCCTGCCATTGTGCCGCCTGGCCCCGACAACCCCCTCGGTGAGCATGCGATTCTGCTGGCTATGCCTAGCTACTTGATTCATGGCACCAACCGCCCTGACGGCGTTGGTATGCGCGCCAGCCGTGGCTGTATTCGCATGTACCCCGAAGATATTGCTTCACTTTATGACCGCCTGCCTAGCGGCACCCAAGTTAATTTGATGGATGCACCTTTCAAAGCAGGCTGGGCTGAAGATGGCACGCTATTCGTTCAGTCCTTCCCGCAGTTGGAAGAGAACGTCGGCGACTTCGAGCCAATGCTCAACGCACTTCAGCGGGTAACGGCACTGACTGAAGATCAAGTTGAGATTGACCCAGAACAGGTCAAACGCGCTGTAGAAACGCCAAACGGCCAGTTCATTGCCCTACATGGCCCGCAAGCACCGCAGCCTGAGCCTGAGCCTGTAGAGCTATTTAACGAGGTTGAGCTTAACGCGGCAGTATCCAGCGCTGAAGATGAAGCCTGATCCGCTATTTGAAAAAAACTGAAGTAACCAAAAACCCCGCCGAGGCGGGGTTTTTTGCGTAGCTACCACATATATAACCACTACATGCATAACTACTTACAGCAACCGCTGAGAGAGTCTGATGACTCCCCAGCAGCTCCAGGCAGAATTACTTCTGCATGGAACGCTGGAACATGCGGTTCATTTCTTCACGGTTCTGCTCAGACATCTGCAGAGCAGCCTGCGCATCGCGCTGGGCTTGGTTAGCAGTGTTCATAGCTTGTGAAGCCATGCTGCGTGCTTCTGCAGCGTCAGCTTGTGCAGATTCTGCAGTCAAGCGAACTTCTTCTAGAGCGCCGGTAGAAGCACAACCAGCTAGAATTGCCAAAGAAGCGGCAGCAGCAGTCATTTTCAGAGTATTTTTCAGAGTCATAGTGTTCTCCTTGAGTCGTCCTTGGGTACTACATTAAGGGTATGACAAAGGTAAGGCTAAATGCTTAGCTTAAATTTGTCTACCTGCGGTGCAGGTTCTTTACTGCGACTTGTGCTGTGAGGCACGTAAGTCAAACGCTGTTTTATAATAGACCACAGCGGTTGTCTATAGCCACTAGTTTAAAACCTAAAATTTCCTTCAACGGCGCTAGCTTAACGGATCACTACACGGATGCCAACACTCACTAGCTCTGCCAAGCGATCAATTTGTGCGTTGGTAACAGCCACACAGCCCTGAGTCCAATGATGTCGTCCATGAATATCAGGATCTGCACTGCCAAGCCCATGAATGCCGATCGCCCCGCCAAGCGCCGTATTCTGCGGAGGATAGCCATTACGGCGATAATAATCGAAGTAATTTTCATAGTCAGTTTGAGAATAGATACCTTTTTCCAACGCCATACGTGCGTGCGGTGGCGTTGGGTAGTCAACACCCATAAAAATACGCCATTGGCTTTCGTAATTAAAACGATTGATACGAAATTCACCTAATGGTGTCACATTTCCACCGCGGGTACGTTGCGTTTTAGCCCCTGAGCGCCCTAAAGAAATAGGCGCAAACCGCTCGACTAATTCATTGCCACGGAACACACTTAATGCCGCCTCTTGATCGTCAACCAATACCCATAATTCGTTGCTATGCCGTGGAACATGTGCCCGGGTTAGCAGCGTCTCAATTAAATCAGGGGAACTGGTATAAGTCGGCGTATTGACAGCAGCACTGGCAACAGCTGGCAAACTGAGCGTCATGGCTAAAAAACGGCGGCGATTGACAGGAATCATGGTAGCTCTCGAAACAAATGAACCGATGGTTGAGCGGCTAGGCGTCTCAGGTGGCATTTATACCTTATTCCCACACGCGCTGTTAGTAATTTTGTCACATACGTAATATCGCTTTCCCCTGTGCAGGCAAAGTCTACTGCTATCACTGGCAAAATGTTTCTTTAAATGCCCAGCAACTCTTCCATGCTCGCCACAATATGACGGATCTCTGCATGGTGCCCTACTGCTAGCGAATCAAAGAATTCTGCTTCGGGCTCAATTCTGGCACGTAAAGCACGATGCTCATACATTGACTGCAACCGCTGGTGCGCTGTCGTTGCAGTTTTCATGGCATCTTCAATAGAACCGGTTACCGTCTGTTCCGCAAGGAGATCCAGTTCAGGGGGTTCCGGAAACTCTCCAGACTCATCGAACCACGTTTCCAATACTTTCGAATGGTCAGAACCATCATGAAAAAGATCTTCAAGGCCCGTTTTCATTTTAAGTTCGCGGCTGGCTAAGTAGGTTAGCGCCATTTGTAAACGTTCATCGTCTGCATTATCGGCTGCATCACTATATTGACGCGCCATACGCGCATGGAAACCTGCTGCCCACTCCACTAAATCTTTGATTTGATTATAGCGCATTGTGACCTCCTTTTCGTATCTAGCCTTGTAGTGACTTGACTGAGGATTAGTGAGCCAAGCCTTTCACCACTCCATGCTGGTTTCACGCAGAGCGCTTATTTCACGCTTTGCTGCTAACAAGTTTTCTAATAATTGCTGACGCAGCGCTACATAGCTACCCACGGCAATCATAGCTGAATTTCGAACAGAGCGGCACGCAGCTCCATCACTACTGTGCAAGCGCTCTAGCTGTATCGTCAACCAATTCAACCAGCTTTCTGGCTGCTCTTTCAAGTCGCGCAGACGCTGCAGCTCTGCCAGCGCTGGCCCATCTTGAGCGAGCAGTACGTGCCAGCGCTGTTCATCTAAACGCGCATGCTCTGTCACTTCACGCAGCAGTGACGACAACGCCAGCTCGAAGAGCGCCAAGGCGCTCTCTTCCAACGCCATTTGACGAGCAGCAGCATGCTCATCATCGCCAGGGGGTATAGTGACAAGCAGCTCAGCTTGATAAAGCAGCTGATTGGTGCGCGAACGAGAACTCACTTACGCTTATCCTCCACGTGCCATTTGCCGCCATCAAACATTGCTTTCCAGCCCGTTGCTTTGCCCTCTTCATCGGTCATCACAAACTGCTCTTTACTCTTGCGTGAATAACGGATCTGAGCAGGACGACCATCCGGATCTTCACTGGGCGCCTTGAGAATAAAGTGGTACTTCTCCGGCAGCTCGTCGGCGTGCGCTTTCAGCTCTTTCACCAGTGGTGGTCGTGTTTCGCGGTTTTTAGGAAATTTGCTCGCCGCCAAGAACAGACCACTCGCACCATCACGCAGCACGTAATGATCCTCCACCTTCTGACACGCCAACTCTGGCATGGGAATTGGGTCCATCTTCGGCGGCGCCACTTCACCGCTTCTCAACAGTTTGCGGGTATTTTTACACTCACTGTTGGTACAGCCAAAGTATTTACCAAAGCGGCCTGACTTTAACTGCATCTCGGAGCCGCACTTATCGCACTCGATCACCGGGCCATCGTAGCCCTTGATTTTGAACTTGCCGCTTTCGATTTCATAGCCATTACAATCAGGGCTATTACCGCAGATGTGCAGCTTACGCGTTTCATCAATCAGGTAATTATCCATCGCCGTGCCACACTTGGTGCAGCGACGCTTAGCGCGCAATGCGTTAGTTTCTGCCTCTTCGCCCGCATCTTCAGCAACAGCCTCTTCTCCGGGGATAAGGTCAATAGTGGTTTTACAACGCTCTTTGGGCGGTAAATTGTAGCCACTACAACCCAGGAAAACGCCCGTTGAAGCAGTGCGAATCTGCATATGACGGCCACAACTCGGGCAGTCGATATCCGTCGGCACCGGCTGATTGGGGCGCATCCCATCTTCGCTTTCAGCCTTAGTCAACTCTTCACGAAATTCGCCATAGAAAGCATCTAGCAGCGCCTGCCAGTTACGCTCACCCTCAGCCACCTCATCCAGGCTATCTTCCATACGCGCGGTGAACGAGAAGTCCATCAGGTCAGGGAACGACTCTTTCAGCCGCTCGGTGACGATATCGCCCAGCTTTTCAGCGTAAAAGCGGCGGTTTTCCAGCTTCACATAGCCACGGTCTTGAATCGTCGAAATGATTGAAGCGTAGGTAGAAGGACGACCAATTCCCTGCTTCTCAAGCTCTTTGACCAAGCTCGCTTCTGTGTAGCGGGGGGCTGGCTTGGTGAAGTGCTGCTGAGGATCAAGCGCATCTAGCGCCATGGGCATGCCTTTAGGTAAATCAGGCAGGCTCTGATCTTCATTTTTACCGCTGGGCTTCATCACCCGCGTATAGCCGTCAAATTTCAGCACACGGCCTTTAGCACGCAGTTCATAGCCATCTACCTCGACACTTAACGTGCTTGATAGATACTGTGCGGGGGTCATTTGGCAGGCCAAAAACTGGCGCCAGATCAGCTCATAGAGTCGCTCAGCGTCACGCTCCATACCGGCTAAATCGGTGGCTTTCCGTTCAACACTGGAGGGGCGAATAGCTTCGTGAGCCTCTTGGGCGCTCTCTTTACTGCTGTAGCGATTAGGCGCTTCTGGCAAATAGCGCTCACCGAACTCTTCACTAATGTAGCTGCGTGCACTTTCCACCGCGTCTTTCGACAAATTGGTCGAGTCGGTACGCATATAGGTGATGTAACCCGCCTCATAGAGACGCTGAGCCATGGTCATGGTTTTCTTAACAGAAAATCCTAACCGGCCACTCGCCGCCTGCTGCAGGGTAGAGGTAATAAAGGGTGCAGTAGGCTTGGAGCTAGTGGGCTTATCCTCACGAGAGGTAATTGCCAACTTGGCTTTTCTAAGCTTTTCAATACGCGCCAGCGTGTCTTTTTCCGACGTAGGTCGGAAAGCCTTTCCGTCTTGACGTACCAATGCAAAGCGCACCAGCTCGCCCTCTGGTGAGGCCAGGTCGGCGTGTACATCCCAGAACTCTTCAGGGATAAACGCCCGAATTTCACGTTCACGCTCAACGATTAAGCGAACCGCCACCGACTGCACACGACCGGCTGACAGGCCTCGCGCCACTTTTGCCCATAGTAAGGGCGAAAGCATAAAGCCCACTACACGGTCGAGGAAGCGTCGCGCCTGCTGCGCCTCGACCCGGGGAATATTGAGCGTACCAGGGGCTTTAAACGCATCTTGAATGGCATTTTTAGTGATTTCATTAAAAACAACACGCTTGTAACGGCTGTCATCACCACCGATAGTCTCGCGAAGGTGCCAAGCAATGGCCTCCCCCTCGCGATCCAAATCCGTTGCGAGATAAACAGCGTCAGCTTTCTCGGCTAGCTTCTTCAGCTCGGCAACGACTTTCTCTTTTCCGGGTAGCACCTCGTAGCGAGCTTCCCAGCCATTATTGGGGTCAATGCCCATGCGACGAATTAACTGATCTTGGCTTTTACGCTTTTTATAAACTTCTTTCTCTTCCGCCGACATCTTACGTGTCGCTGCGGCTTGGCGTGCGCGCTCCTGAGGGTCGGAGGCTGCCTTACCTGAGCCGCTGGTCGGCAGGTCACGAATGTGACCTACGCTCGACTTTACGATGAAATCGTTGCCGAGATATTTGTTAATCGTCTTCGCTTTAGCTGGCGACTCGACGATGACCAGTGACTTGCCCATAGTGCTCCATTTCCTAATGCACGGGCTGTCTCGCACGTGCTCTGAATTCGGTGCCGTATCATCGGGATACAACCGCCCGTGAAATGATACGGATGAAAAAATGCGCCTACCCTACCCCAGCCCTTGGCTAAGCGCCAGTAGCAACCGAGTAGCAGCGAGAATCCTTAAATTTCAGACAAAGAGTAGCTAGACACTAGACTGACACTGGCTTTACGGCAACCCAAAAAGCGCTGAAACAAACAAAACGCCCCCACCAGATAGGCGGGGGCGCGTTGAGCTAAGGCACTGTTTTAGGGTTTTTTCGGTGTCTTATCAGGCCCGCTAGCGTTATCAGACTTTGGCGTTTGCTTGTTTTCTGTTTCATTAGGAGTCGAGGGTTTAGACGCCTTATCATTAGTTGCTGCGGTTGGCTTCACCGATGATAATTTAGCCGCCGCTGGCTTGGCAGACTCAGCTTTGGCCACTGCTGTTGGCTTCGCTGCCTCAGGCTTGGTAGCCGTTGGCTTAGAAGGCTCAGGCTTAACGGCTGCTGCTGGTTTCGAAGCCGCAGGCTTGGTTGTCGCTGGCTTAGGTTCAGATTTGGCCTTTGCCGTTTTAGGCTTGTCTGCAGCTGGTTTAACGGCGTTAGGCATAGGCTTAGCGGTAACCTCTGCTTTGGCATCCGCGACTGGCGCCTTGACAGCAGGTTTAGCCTCTTTTTTAACCGATTTTGGCTTAGCTTGAGCTTTGGGCTTGGCTGGCGTTACCGCTTTACGTGGGCGCGCTTTATCAAATAACGCTTTGATCTGAGCAAAACGCTCAGCGGCATGTTCAGAAAGCTCGCCACTGGCGCCAAACACATGCTCAAGGTGTTTTATATGGCCGTCGATATCGCTGTTACTTTGGCCAGCAAGCAAGTCAGGTAGTGAGTCCAACGCCTTTTCGCGATCCAATTTTAAAATAAAAAACTGCTCACGCACCAGGTGCTTAAACTCACTAAGCTTAATGCCTGGCTCAAGCTCTGACCGCGAGGCGCGCAAGCGCTTAAAGTTACGCTCATCTGTGGCCGGAGCACCACCCAACACATAAATCACTGAACGCATCACCGCTTCATGGGCGCCACCGTTAGCGATCTTCTCACGCAATGCCTCCTGACGCTGCTTAACAAAGCGACGGTGTTCAGGCTCAGCGCCCGGACGAATACGGTGAACATGGGCATCCCCGTAGAGGCCAACGGCAGCCTGCAGAAGCGGCTGGCCATAGATATCCATAAACATTTTTTCAGTATTGCTATCACGCAAATCACGCATCGCGTTCAGGCTAGCAACCAACTGGTCTGAACCCATGGTTTCAAGCGTTTTGAATAAATTATCTTGCGACACTGGATGGCGATTTTTGCGTATCGCATCCGCCATCACAGGTAGCGGCACTGACAGCGGATTGCGATCCGACAACAGCTTATAGCCCATACGGATCGGGTGCATGCGACGCATGAACCGCGCGGACTCTGGCGTAATCACAGCTTTTATCCAGGGCTGAACGAACAGCCGGTACATGCCAAGATTTATTTCAGAAATACGCGCCACTGTTGCGAAGCGACGGTCGTCTTCAAGCTTGTGCATGACAGCATTATCGAGCTCTGTAAAATCACGGGCCTGGAATTCAAGTAGGTAATCCCGCTCAAATAACGCTGCATCCTCACCCTCTTTCGCAGACGTTATCGTCGTCTCATATAAGCCTGGGGGCAGCACGTCGATATAATCCATATTCGCCGTGAACTCGGTATGCTCTTTACGCGATACACTGCCGGATACAAAAATGCCCAAGTGACCAGTCGTGTCGTGCTGGCAATAGACGATGGTCTGCTCGTTGGCAATAATATCATCGACATCTTCATACAAATCACGAATCCAGCCCAGGGCTTGGGGCGGTGGGGTAATGTCATCCCCACGCGAGCAGAAGACCACGACTGGCGAACGCACATTGCGCAAGTCTATGCGACGCCCATCATGTGTTACCAACTGCGCAGTAGACAGACGATTACCAATAAACAAATTATCGACGATATATTGAATCTCTTCCCCACCTAGAACGACATGACCGCCCCACCAGCGCTCAAACTCGAGGTATCGACCTGCTTCTGTATCGATATTGTCATAAAGGTGGTACTGCTTTTTCCAGTAGGTATTCGCAGGATTAAGACGCTCAAAGTTTTGTACCAGCAAAGCGCCATCAAAAAGGCCGTTACCGAGATCACTGGCGAGCGCAGTCATCCAGCTTCCTCCCGACATACCACCGGTATAGCGCATCGGCGCTTTACCATGCTCACCCGCCCAGTAGGAGAGCGGCGCCCCCGCTATCAAGATAGGGCCAAACACGTCAGGCTCAAGTGCCGCCGCCATCATTAGCTGCCAACCCGCCTGACAATTGCCCACCACCATCGGTTTTTCAGTGGTTTCCGGATGCAACTCAATCACGTGGCGTAAAAAGGCAATTTCGGACTCGACCACATCCTCAACGGTCTGTCCCGGCTCTGGGAATGGCAAAAAACCAATAAAGTAGCAGGGGTGACCTGCTTTAAGCGCCACACCCAGCTCACTGTCGGGTTTAAAACCACCAATCCCTGGCCCATGCCCTGCGCGCGGATCTACGACAACAAAGGGGCGTTTCTTTAGATCAATCTCAGTACCTTCATGGGGCAATACACGCAACAGCTCATAGTTGGTTGGCCGTGGCAATGTCCGCCCGTCCATCAATACTTCGGTATTGAAGCCAAGCACACTGGGCTTGGTTTGCTCCATATGCTCAAGGTACTGATTGCCACGCTCGCGCATTACATCAAGATATAAAACGCTGCGTTCTACGCTGTCGCGCCAGTAATCAAACGCCGCCCGCCCGATCCCGAAAGGGTCAAATAGAGAAACAAGCGCCTCGCTACCGGGCATACTAGTGGAACCATTTTTTTGCTTCAGCCACTCACTTGTATAAGCGGCATCAGGAAGCAAAGGATTGGCGAGAAAGTTCATAGGTTCTCCCATTGGGTTGATGCATCGGCATCAATCCCGAAAGCAATGATGCTGCAGTGCAATATAGTTTAGGCTACATCGGCCATGCCGTCGAACTTTAACCCAGACAAATAACACCAATGCGACTAATGATCTCCTGCTTAGGCAGCTCAAAAGCTTCAGTGTTAGCATGCTTTTCGCTGGCGATGAAGCATGAAATTGCATTAATGCTTACGTCGATATAGGGCGTCCACTAGCACATGTCAATGGTCCATAAAACGACCGCCCAATAGTAATACCGATGCTTTCGCCCTAATGCTGAAGGGGATCAGGCGGTGTCTTGTTGGTTAGTAGATATGTTACATTAACGCCTATTAGTCTGATTGATTAACTGATCCGTTAAGCATCAATTGGCAGGTTTGTATCCCATGCCGGTCGCACAATAGAGAGGCTCTGTCACTATGAGCAATAACCCCACCCAACGCGTGTCCAGTGGTGAAAAATACCGCAATGAACATGGCATGTCGGTGATCAAAGATGGCATGAAGCAGCGTAAAGAGCAGGTACAAGCCCCTACTCTTGAGCGCAAGCCAAAGTGGCTACGAGCACAGATCCCGGGTGGCGAGCGTTTTGAAGCGGTTAAAAAGAATGTCGCGACGCACCGGTTAAGCACGGTCTGTGCCGAATCTCACTGCCCCAATATGGGTGAATGTTGGAGTAACGGTACTGCTACGATCATGCTGATGGGGTCGGTATGTACCCGCGCCTGTCGATTCTGCGCAGTTGATACCGGTAACCCCCAGGGCTGGTTAGATCACGAAGAACCTGAAAACACCGCTAAATCGGTTGAGCTAATGGGCTTACGTTATATCGTGCTCACTTCAGTTGACCGTGACGATCTGGACGATGGCGGTGCAACCCATTACGCCAACTGTATTCGTGCCATTAAAGCGCGTACGCCTGATGTCGTTGTCGAAGCGCTAACCCCCGACTTTGATGGCGAAACGTCCTCTATTGAGCGAGTGGTCGATTCCGGCTTACAGGTATTCGCACAGAATGTTGAAACAGTCGAGCGTTTAACAAACCGCGTGCGTGACCCGCGGGCAGGCTATCGTAAAACGCTTGATGTGCTTGCCCATGCTAAGCGCTACCGTCCTGATATCATCACTAAGACCAGCTTGATGCTCGGCTTGGGTGAAACCGATGAAGAGATATTACAAACCTTTGACGACCTGCGTGAGATCGGCGTCGATATCGTGACGCTCGGCCAATATCTGCGTCCGACTAAAAACCATCTATCCGTAGAGCGCTGGGTAACACCTGAAGAGTTTGATCGTTATCGCGTTCTTGGCCTGGAAAAAGGCTTTATGGAAGTTCCCTCCGGCCCCTTAGTGCGCTCAAGCTATCGCGCTGACAGGGTCTTTGAGAAAAATAATCTGGGACTTGCCTCACCCGCATCAGTGCCCGGTCAGGAGCAGCAAGCGAATCCTAACCTTATCCCTACGCTTAACGTTGGATAGAACTGGATACCTTACCTTTGCACGACCCTTTGTCGCTATAAAGAGGCTACAAAACGGACTTTATAGCGGCAGAGAATTTTTGCTAGGTAACAAAGGGCGCCTTAACTGTGCTGCTAGTGCCTGCGCCAATTGCTCTCCTACACAGTGATCGCTGGGCAGCTCAACAAGATCGGCCAGTCGCACCATGGACATTCCCGCATAACCGCAAGGGTTAATACGCGAAAAAGGGCTAAGGTCACCGTCAACATTGAATGCCACCCCGTGAAAACTTGCACCCCTTCGAATGCGCAACCCGAGTGATGCAATTTTCGCCTCACCCATCTCTGTGGGCACATAAACGCCTGGCGCATCCGGTCGAGCACGCGCAGTAACACCATAGCCGTTTAGCACGTCGATGACGGCGTTTTCCAGCGCAGTCACCAAGTCACGCACCCCAATATTACTTCGCCGCACATCTAACAGTGGGTAAAGCACTACCTGCCCAGGCCCGTGATAGGTGACCTGCCCACCCCGGTCCGTGTGTACCACCGGAATATCACCCGGCATGAGCAAATGCTCCGGCTTGCCCGCCTGGCCTTGCGTAAAAACAGGGTCGTGTTCAACAAGCCAGAATTGATCCGGCGTTGCTGAGTCACGGGTATCGGTCAGCGCCCGCATCGCCTCCCATACCGGCTGGTAGGCTTGGCGACCCAAATTGTGAAATTCAATTGGCGCTGCAAAATCCACGCTTATACCACCATATGAACGCGACCGGTCGCCTTTAAGTCTTCAAACAGCTCTTTAATGTGCTGCTCTCCGGTGGCACGAATCATCACTCGCACAGACTGGTAACGACCGTTACGGCTGTCGACCACCTGCATGGTGGTTGCATCGAAATCCGGCGCATGACGCACAATGATCTGACAAACACAGGCTGGAAAATCATCAGCGGCATCGCCGACAACTTTTAACGAGTAATCACAAGGAAAAGTGATTTTAGGCGGCTCTAAAGCCGCTGGTTGACGCAAATCGCGCAATCCCTTAGGGGTAGCTTTGCTCATGTCGAACTCATCATCAAAATTGCATAAATTAAGCTTGGCGACAGCCTAAACATCGCTCATTTTAGTCAGTAAAGTTACTGATCAAGCCGCTAAAAAAGCGTCGTACTTGGTCAAATAAGCGCTTGAAAAGTCCACCCTCTTCAACATTCTCTAATGCCACCATGCGACGTTCGCCGACAATTTCATCACCTAAATGGACTTCAAGCGTGCCCACTTCATCGCCAATTGCGATTGGGGCTTGAAGATCCGGATCAAGATTCAACCGGGCACGCAGCTCTTCGTTACGATTACGCGGCAACGTCATAAAGACTTCTTCATCAACACCTACGCGGAGTTCATTACTGTCGCCACCCCAAATGCGCGGCGTAGCGAGCACTGCACCTCGCTCATAGAGCTTAGTAGTTTCAAAAAACCGGAAACCATAGCTGAGCAGTTTTTGGGTTTCCTGAGCACGCGCTTCTTCTGAGTTGGTACCCATCACTACCGAAATTAGCCGCATATCATCGCGCTTAGCCGACGCCACCAACCCAAAACCGGCTTCCGTGGTCCAGCCTGTTTTCAAGCCATCAACAGTAGGATCACGCCATAACAAACGGTTGCGGTTAGGCTGATCAATGCCTGCAAAAGAGAACGTCCGCTGGGAATAGATTTCATAGTGCTCAGGGTAATCATTAATAATGTACTGCGACAACAGCGCCATATCACGCGCGCTTGAGTAATGGTTATCGCCCGGCAAACCAGTGGCATTCTGGAAATTAGTGTTATGCATACCCAAGCGCGTGGCGTGCTGGTTCATCAAGTCAGCAAAAGGCGCCTCACCGCCCGCTAAGTGCTCGGCCATTGCCACGCTAGCATCGTTACCTGAAACAATAATGATCCCATGAAGCAGGTTATCGACTGAGACCTGATCGCCAACTTCAATAAACATTTTAGAGCCGCCTGTGCGCCAGGCATTCTCACTAATGTTGATCATATCCGTTAAGTTGATAGTGCCACGATCAAGCTCCCGCTCCACCAAATAGGCAGTCATTAGCTTGGTCAGACTTGCAGGAGGTAGTCGCTCATCAGAGTTATGCTCCGCCAATACTCGGCCACTATGGGCGTCCATCAATATCCATGAACTTGCCGCTAGCTGGGGTGCAGCCGGAATAATAGTTTGCGGCTGCGGGACTGCCGGCTGAGGAACTGACTGGGCAATGGCAGGCAGGGCAACAGATGCCATAGCAACAACAATACACAGCCGAGCGGAGCGACTAATGGATGTAAACACGTTCATAACGACAGTCTCACTTACTTGAAAACGCACTTGCAAAGATTAATTGCAAAGCTAATTTGTAAAAAACGGCGGCGCGTGAACCGCACCATAGAAAATACATAGGGTGTTAATTATCGCACAACAAACACCTGGGGGAAGCCTGCTTGACGCAGTGCTTCGCGCGCCTGGGTCTCTTGCGCAGGTGCAATCGGCCCTACCTGTACACGATACATATCCGCATCATTCATTATGCGTACTGAATGCGGCTGTTCCCCCTCCAAACGCTGCTGTAACTGCTGTGCGCCTTCTGGATTACCCAAGGCGGCTATTTGTAAATACATAGCATCACCAGAGCCGCTAGCCGGTGCTGGCGAGGCTTGCTGTTGCGATGGCGCCGCTTGCGAAGCCGCCGGTGCAGCAGCAACACGCTCCGTAGGCATAGCGCTCGCGGCAGGTGCTTGTCGCTGGCTTTGCGACGGCGAACCACTTGTTCCCCCGCGCTGGGCCAACCACTGCTCCGGGTCAATCGCTTCAACCTTAACAGGGCCAGTACCGTTATCCAGGAACCCGAGCCTAGCCGCTGCTGCGTAGGATAAATCGATTTCACGATCACTATGGAATGGGCCACGATCATTGACTCTGACAATAACCGACTGGCCGTTATCCAAACTCGTTACCCGTGCGAACGTAGGCAGAGGAAGCGAACGGTGAGCCGCTGACATTTTGTACATGTCGTAAATTTCACCGTTGGACGTGGCGTAACCGTGAAACTTCTCGCCATACCATGAGGCAGTGCCCCGCCTTTCGTAACCGGTTGCGTCGGGCAGCACTTGATAGGTTTTACCCCATACTTCATAAGTCGGGCGATTGCCGCCTCGTGAAAGCTGCTCTACGCGCGGTTCAGCATCCGGCACTTTAGTGACATCAGGTGGCTCAAGGGGATAAGCATCCCCACTCATAGCATAGCGCCCGCTACTAGTGGCTGCCGCCGTTGAGGCTGCTGGAGCCGCCGTTTGGCTAGTCGAACTAGGCGTATCAACGCGTTGCGCCTCATTGCTTGCACAACCACTAATCAACGCAAGCAACGTCACTACTCCACCTGCCCGCTGCGCTCTTTTGAGCTGATCCTTAGTGACCCTGCTACTTGTCAGCCAATTTTTTGCCAGCATCATACTCATGCATCGTCCTCATACTGCTCAGCAATCGCTTCGGCTAATTCCGCTACGGCCATGGCATAGAGGTGGCTATGGTTATAGCGAGTAATCACGTAAAAATTAAATTCACCAAACCGGTAACGGGTCTCGCCGTCAGCAAACTCAAGTGCTAAAGGTACCACCAGTAAGTCATCATCTAACGGCTCGGCTGGCTCAAATCCATGCTCAGCGAGCTTTGCAACACTGACAGTAGGTGCCGATGTTTGATTGAATGAGAGTTCTTGCGCTAGCCCTTCAGGTACTTCTTCTGGGCCACTTGCTTGATGGTAAATAGGTGCGCCAGCTATCCAACGGTGTTCGGCAAAGTAATTGGCTACACTGCCAATGGCATCCACCGGGTTTTCCCACAGATCGCGAATGCCATCGTCATCGAAATCGACCGCGTAGGCCTGATAACTAGTAGGAATGAATTGAGGATAGCCCATCGCACCGGCATAAGAGCCTCGCAATTCAGTTGGGTCGACCTGCTGCTCGTAGGCAATACGTAAAAATGCGGCTAATTCACCGCGAAAGAACGTACCCCTCACCGGGTGATGAAAAGCCAGCGTTGCCAGTGAGTCAAGCACACGATGCTGACCCTTATGACGTCCGTAGTAAGTTTCTACGCCAATAATGGCGGTAATGATCTCTGCGGGTACACCGTAGGTGCTTTCTGCGCGTGCCAGGGTGTCAGCGTGCGCCTGCATAAACTCGGCGCCCTCTTGAATACGCTGCTCAGTAATAAATATATCGCGGTACTCATGCCATTGAAGACGGCGCTCAGCGGCACCTTCCATTGCATCTAATACACTTTGGGTAAAATTAGCCTGCTCTAGGGCTTCGACTAACCAAGCCTGGGGAACGCCCTGTTCAACCAATTCGTCAACCAAGGCTTGGGTTTCGCCATGCTGAGACGGAGCAAAATGATGCTGAGCAGGCTCATCTGCAAATAATAGTGTAGGCGTTGCCCAGCACATCAATGCTGCTAGCAAACAGCTGCTCGCCTTCCTGTGGACCTTGTTCATTGACTCTCCATTCCTGAACTCTCTATTCCAGAACCGTCCATTCCCGAGCAACGCGCGCGCGAATCAGTAAATAGCCTCTCTAGCGCGACAGCAAACGGCGGTGGGCATGTATCGACATGAGAATACCGAAACCGGCCAGTAAGGTCACGCTTGAGGTGCCGCCATAACTTACCAATGGAAGCGGTACGCCAACCACCGGTAAAATGCCGCTTACCATTCCCATATTGACAAAAACATAGATAAAAAACGTCAAGATAATACTACCTGCCACCAAACGGCCAAACGTATCTTGTGCTCCACTCGCCATCCATAGGCCTCGGCTCACAATCAACAGATAAAGGCACAGCAGCACTAGCATACCAACTAAACCGAACTCCTCACCCAACACAGCAATAATGAAATCGGTGTGCCGCTCTGGCAAAAACTCTAACTGCGACTGGGTACCTTCAAGCCATCCTTTACCCCAGACCCCGCCGCTGCCAATCGCCGTGGTCGATTGAATAATATTCCAGCCAGATCCCAACGGATCGCTCTCTGGGTTTAAAAAAGTTAATACGCGTTGGCGCTGATAATTGTGCATATTCATCCACAAAACAGGAACGCAAGCGGCACCCAACACACCAACAAAACCGATCAAACGCCATGATAAGCCTGCTAAAAGCACCACTATAATGGCCGCACTAGCTACTAAGAGTGAGGTTCCTAAATCAGGCTGAATTGCTGTAAGCACTACCGGCACACCAATAATGACAGCGCAAACGACAATATCGCGCAGCCGAGGCGGTAATTCACAGCGATTAAGATAGGCCGCCACCATCAAGGGTACCGCCAGCTTCATCATTTCTGACGGCTGAAAGCGAATAACACCCGGAATAACTAGCCAGCGTTTAGCCCCCATCCCCACATCGCCTACCAAATCAACGGCCACTAACATCGCCACGCCAAATAAGTAGGCCAGCGGCGCCCAACGGAGAAATGTTGATGGTGCGAACTGGGCAATGATCACCATGACCACGAGCGCTATACAAAAACGCACGCCCTGGGCGATAACGGAGTCGATAGACTGGCCTGATGCGCTATAAAGCACGATTAAACCACTACTCATCAACAGCAGTAGTAGACCAAGCAACCATGGGTCGATATGAATTCGTTCCCAGATGCTCTTTCGTCGGGCAATACCGCTGGTAGGAGGACGAACAGGATAGCCTCGCATGGATCGAGCAATAAACTGCCAAGGCATGGCTTAGTTACCCTCCACATTGGCATTATCTTCTTGCAGCACTTCTCGCACCTCATCAACGTCCGGCGCATCGTTTTTCAGTATCCAGGCATCCGTCATTGCGCGTGCCAAATGGGCAGCGTGAGTACTCCCCCCACCAGCATTTTCAACAATCACGGATACCGCAATCTGGGGGTCTTCTAACGGCGCGAAGGCCATAAATAATGCGTGATCACGTAACCGCTCGGCTAATTCGTCAGCGTTATAGCGCTGATCCTGGCCAAGTGAAAAGACTTGTGCAGTACCTGACTTTCCGCCCATCCGGTACTCAAGGCCAACACCTGTGCGTCGCGCTGTGCCCTCGTTGCCACTAATCACCTTTTCCATACCGCTGAATACGCGATCCCACCAGCTATCATTGGCTAACTGAATATCATCCAAAGTATTAGGCAGATCACGCGGCACCGGTGTATCGCCTATCTGGCGTGCCAAGCGTGGCTTGACCCAATGCCCACGGTTAGCCAGCGCTGCCGTGGCGCTTGCAAGCTGGAGTGGCGTGACTTGCCAGTAACCTTGCCCAATCCCTACCGATAACGTTTCACCAGGGTACCACGGCTGATTGAAGCGCCCACGTTTCCAATCCCGTGAGGGCATTAAGGCTCCACTTTCTCCCTGCACATCATGGGCAACACGCTGACCAAACCCAAAGTTGCTCATTTGCTCATGCAGGTTATCGATACCCAGATCATGGGCCAAGGTGTAGTAGTAAGTATTATTCGAGACCGCAATTGAGCGCTCCATATCGACACGTCCATGCCCCCAGCGCAACCAGTTACGGTAGCGACGTGAGTCATTGGGTAGTTGATAAAAGCCAGGATCATTAATAGTGCTATCAGGCGTAATCACCCCTTCCACTAAACCCGCCAACGCTAAAAACGGCTTAATCGTCGAGCCAGGTGGATAGTGCCCGCGAATCGCACGGTTAAACAGCGGCAGATCAAGGTCTTCCTGCAAGCCGCGATAAGAAGCAACATCAATACCCGTCACAAACTGGTTACTGTCAAAACCAGGCGTGGACACCATCGCAAGGATTTCACCGGTATCCGGCACAATGGCGACAATCGAACCACGGCGGCCGTCCAGAAGTTCATAAGCCAGCATCTGCAGCGACCTATCCAACGTTAAGGTCAAATTCTCCCCAGGCACTGGGTCTGTACGACCTAACTCTCTTAACACCCGTCCTCTGGCATTGGTTTCTACTTTGCGCAAACCTGCTTGGCCGTGTAGCTGTTCTTCATAGAAGCGTTCAATGCCAGTTTTACCGATAAAGTGAGTTCCGGCATAACGTCCTGCATCCAGCGTTTCCATCTCTTCAGCGTTTATTCGCCCCACATAACCTAATGCATGCGCCATGACTTCAGCATCGGGGTAGAAGCGTAACGGCTGAGCCTCTACTTCAACACCAGGCAAGCGATGACGATTGACCGCAAGACGGGCAATTTGATCTTCATTAAGATCGCTAGTAAGCAGTGCGGGCTGGAACGGTCGCTGGCGCTGGCGTGAGCGAACGTTGAACGCCTCAATCTCTTCTTCTGGCAGTTCAAGCAGCTCTACCAATAATGCCAAGGCTTCATCTAAGTTATCGACGCGCTCACGCACCAGCGTCAAATTGTAGGTTGGCCGATTTTCAGCCAACAGTACGCCGTTACGGTCGTAGATCAAACCACGGTTGGGAGGAAGCGGCTCTACCCTCACTCGGTTATTTTCGGAGCGGGTGCTGTAAAGGTCATGCTGGACAACTTGCAAATAGACCAGGCGGCCCATCAACAGTCCTGCCAAGGTCAATACCACTAATATCGCGAGCAGCGCTCTAACACGGAAAACACGCAGTTCTTGCTCAGAGTTTTTTAGCGTATTGGGGCGCTTGAGCATAGCAACGATGACTCTCAAAACAGGTATTGGGCGCAGCAGGATATAAAAAGTGATTGCTCACCCTTCAACCATTAGCGGTGATAAGGGTGGCCCACCAGCAGTGTCCAAGCACGATATAGCTGTTCGGCCAAGATAATACGCACTAGGGGGTGCGGTAACGTAAGCGGCGAAAGCGACCAAGCTTTTTCAGCCATCGCTGAAAGCGACGGCTCAAGGCCGTCAGGCCCACCGACCAATAACACAACATCGCGGCCGGTCATTCTCCAGGCGTCCGCTTCTTGCGCCAGTTGCTCGGTGGTCCAAGGTTTGCCTTTCACCTCTAGTGCCACTACATATTCGTCCCCACGAAGCTTGTCGCGAATACGCTGCGCTTCTTGGGCACGCGCCTTGGCAATATCTGCATTCTTGCCACGCTGGCCGAGCGCAATTTCTTCAATCTCAAGATGAAAATCTTTAGGCAGCCGTTTGCGATAGATTTCCACGCCCTCTTCTACCCAGGCTGGCATTTTGTTACCTACCGCTAACAGCCGGATTTTCATGACATGCTGGCTCGCTCATGAAAGCGCTCAAGCGTTTCACTAATTACATCTGAATCGCTGGGCAAATCAGCCCACAACCGCTCTAGGTCATACAGCACCCGAGCTTCAGGCATCATTACGTGTACAACAACGTCACCTAGGTCAACCAACACCCAGTCAGCGTTATCACCACCTTCGACGCCCAACGGGCCAAGGCCTGCAGCTTTAGCTTTTGCAACAACATTCTCAGCAATGGCCGCTACATGCCGAGTGGAGGTTCCACTGGCAATAAGCATGAGGTCAGTTACCTCAGTTAATTTGGCAACATCTAAATGCGTAATGTCACGTGCTTTCAGTTCTTCTAGCGCGTCGACCGCTAGTTTTTTCAATGTATCGATGTGCATGACTCCTAAAGACAACCTCGTTGGGTAATCGGTCAATAAAGCCGGCCATTGTAGCGGCTTCTTTGCTGACTGCCAGCGCTATTCGCTCTATTGATAAAGACCACGCTGCTTAATAGCCTTTTCAACGGGCTCTGGAACTAGATAACGTATGCTTTTTCCCGTTTTTAAACGCTCACGGATATAGGTTGCGGAAATTTCCATTAGCGATGGCAATTCCAGCATTAAATACCCACCACAGGGCTGCTGCATTAATTTCTCTACACTATCGACTGCGCGATAGCCCACCAGTTCCATTAGCGGCGCAGGCAAGGGTTCGCTATAACCGGGCCGCTTGATCACAACCAAATGGGCGAACTTGAACAGTCGTTCTGGCTGGTACCACTGTGTTAGCCGTAAAAAAGCATCGTAGCCAATGACCATTGTTAAGCGCGCCTGATCACCGAACTCATTGCGTAGGTCGACAAGCGTATCCACACTGTAAGAAGGGCCATCGCGGCGCAATTCACGATCATCTGCGATCAGCCCTGGTGTATCGCCAATCCCGGCTTTTAATAGTGCCAAACGCTGCTGCGCAGACACTTGTGGGCGATCCCTTAAAGGTGGCTGCTGTGCGGGTATCATATGCAGCTGGTCTAGCTGCAACGCCTCTTTCAGCTCAACCGCACTACGCAAATGCCCTATATGAACAGGGTCGAATGTGCCGCCTAACATGCCAATCCGAGGTATAAGGCTATTCATCCTATTACCTCATCGTTCCAACCACTCATCCACGCACCTGACCATCACCAAAGACTACATATTTCTGGGTAGTCAGGCCTTCCAAGCCTACCGGCCCACGGGCGTGGAGCTTATCGGTTGAAATCCCAATCTCAGCTCCTAGCCCATACTCAAAGCCATCGGCAAAGCGAGTGGAGGCATTAACAATCACCGAGCTGGAATCCACCTCTGCCATAAAGCGCCGCGCCAGGGAGTAATCCTGGGTGACAATGGCATCCGTATGGTGAGAACCGTAATGCTCTATATGGGCGATGGCTTCGTCCATTCCATCGACCAATTTTATGGCTAGCACCGGTGCCAAATACTCTGCGTACCAATCTTCTTCACTAGCAGCCACTGCTTGTGGCAGCAGAGCCTGAGTACGCTGACAGCCGCGAAGCTCCACCTCATGTTCGGCATACGCACGCGCCAGCTCAGGCAGCAGTAGATCAGCAATAGGTGCGTCAATGAGCAGGGTTTCCATGGTATTACAGGTGCCATAGCGATGTGTTTTCGCATTAACCGCAATGGCTAGCGCCTTAGCTGGGTCAGCGGTGGTATCAATGTAAACATGACAAACGCCATCAAGATGCTTGATAACCGGTACCCGTGCGTCACGAGAGATACGTTCAATCAGCGACTTACCGCCTCGGGGAATAATCACATCCACATATTCCGGCCTACTGATCATCTCGCCCACCGCCGCACGGTCAGTGGTCGCTACGACTTGAATGCTACCAGCGGGAAGTCCAACATCGGCTAACCCCGCTTGAATGCAGGCGCTAAGTGCAGCATTGGACTCACTCGCCTCTGAACCGCCGCGCAATATGCAGGCATTGCCCGATTTTAAACACAGACTGGCGGCTTCCAACGTCACATTAGGGCGGGACTCATAAATAATGCCAATAACGCCCAACGGCACGCGCATTTTACCCACTTGAATACCGCTGGGGCGATAGCGCATATCGCTAATCTCGCCTACTGGATCTGGCAAAGCAGCGACTTGATGTAAACCTTCAATCATGGCGTCAATGCGTGCGTCATTGAGCGCTAAACGATCTAGTAGCGCGCTTTCTAAACCGCTTTGCTGGCCTCGTTGTAAATCGGCGGCGTTGGCGCCTAGAATGCTCTCACGTGATTTCATTAACCGCTGAGCCATAGCCATTAGAGCGCGATTTTTCAACCCAGTATCCGCACGGCGTAGCTCACTAGCCGCCCGTCGAGCCGACCGCCCCAGAGCCTGCATGTAGGCGGGCACATCCCCGGCAGTTAAATGCTGTTGGGCCTCGTCTTGGAACGGTGTTGAAACGCTCATGCTGTCTCCGTGCGTGGTTGCGCATACTTTTTAAGAAAATCTACGTTAATCAAGCTCTGGGATTACCATCCAAAGGCCCCCAGACTAACTCACAATAGTACCTACTTATGATTGGCAAGCGTATTAATGAAGTCATCTTTCATGTTCATGCTTATGCTACGCCATTTCACCGTTATACTGAGGTTAATTAAACCGCTACTGTATGCCGTGTTCGGACACCTCTGGTTATTCAGGATGAATAGTAAGCCACCATGCAAAGCAAGTACAAAATCCGTTTGCTACGCGCCAATCTTTTAGCCGCTGCTGTTGCCTTGGCGCTATGGACGCCCGCCACCAACCCCACCACGGCATTAGTGCTGTGGCTATCCGTGGGCTGGTTGTTTATCACTGCATTAATGCTCGATTTTAGCCATCGCCGTTCGCGTGGCCTACCTTGGCAAGCGATACCTGGGGCGCTGCTGGTGGGGTTGATTGCCTCTGCTCCCGAACGTCATGGAATTTTGATCTGGGCGTGGGCAGCTATGTTAATGCTGCCTCAAAAAAGCTGGGTCATGGCCTTTAACCTCAGTGCTGCACTAATAAGCTCTGTGATGGTGGCTCCTGTACTGAGCACACCTGAATTCCTGGTGTTACTGTGTTCAATGCTCATCCTAGGCTTGCTTGCCTTATCGCGCGCTCAACAACTAATCGATATTAATGGCTCGATTCGACAGCGTCTTCGCTTGATACCGGGATTGAACCTATGGGCGGGTGAACAGCTGCTTCGCGATATTACTAGAGAGCAAACTCGCTGTGAGCGTGAAGGGATCCACGCTGAAGTATTCATTCTTCATGTTAAACGCCACCAGCTCTGGACGACCGCACAAAAACTGTGTGAACTGACCTACGATTTTGAAAATGTTTATCGTTTAAATAGCACTACCCTAGTCACTTTAATGCTTTCACGCTCGCCAAAAGAAGCCGCTCAGCGGCGCGCCCTACTGCTCGCAGGCTTGCCAGAAAATACCACAAGCGAGCACCTGGAATTGATCGATATCGAACCCGCAACGCTGACGGTGTTTGAAATGAGTAAATTACCTACCGAACGCGCGCGGGAAACAACATGACCGAACACCAGATTCCCAAGCGCTTAATGACCGTCGCCTATAGTGCCAGTATCGCCCTAATGATCGGCTATGTATTGTGGCTTTATGCGATGGGTGAGTATCGTGACCTGCTTGTCCCCACGTTTATTACCCTACTACTCGCTGCGGCACTGCTACTGCACATGGGCCAGGGGCTAAAAAACCATTGGCCACGTTTTATTTTATTGTTCTGCACCTACTCCGTTGTGCTTAGTGCTTTTTATGCTCAACCAAAGGTCTCCCTGATTTGGCTGGGCCTGCCGGTAACGGCCGCTTTTTTATTGCTCCCCCTCTGGGCTGCAGTGCTAGTCAACGTGGCAGCAGGGCCGCTATGGTGGTTACTTCCCGCTGTATCAACGGCTCCTCCCGCTGTTATCGTAGGCTATATCGCACTAACCCTACTACTTGCCCTGCCACGCTGGGAACATGCCCGCCGCCGGGCACTACTTCGTGCCACAGACCCCAATGACAGCGATTGCAATGCTTACCATATAGATACTCTTAAAGAGAGACTGAGTAGCGAGCATCAGCGCGCCGCAATGCTCAATCAACAGCTAGCGGTATTAGTACTCCATTTGCCACAATTGGACATGGCAGAGGAGCAGTTTGGCCATCGAGCCCAAACAGCCATTTTGGGGGCTTTATGTAGCGAAGTGAACAGCCGATGCCGCGATTACGATGTATTGGGTCGGGCCGACAACGCCACCTTTTGGCTAGTGCTGCCTGACACCACTGAAAGCGGCGCCCTATTGGTACGCGAACGCCTACAACGCGCACTTTCGCGATGTGTTTTAGTTGAAACAGGCCATTTAGAGGTGCGCATCGCAGCCTGTTTACCTAGCCGTACTGAAAGCTTCGAACACTATGTAAAGCGACTCGAAGCACGTGGTATCTCTTTGGCTAACGCCTAGTTAGCTATTATTCATCACCTAAATGCTTAGCTGGAGAGGTTTGTGCCGCTAGCCGATACGCTCTACTCATTAACCTTGTCAGCCCCCATGCTACTGTGCCTAGTTCTCGTTATCGCCCTGGTGGAGTCGCTTGCGCTGGTGGGCTTACTGGTGCCCGGCGTCGTGTTAATCACCACCGTTGCATCGCTGGCAGGACATCAGGATATCGCTTTAGTGTGGCTAGTTGGCGCTGCCTTCCTAGGCGCTATTCTAGGGGATAGCATCAGTTTTACGCTGGGCTACAGACATCATAAGCAGGTAACGAAGCGCTGGCCGCTTTCACAACATCCAGAATGGCTAGCCCGCGGAACTCGTTTTTTCGAGCGATACGGTATCTCTTCGGTATTTATTGGTCGCTTTGTCGGCCCGGTGAGACCGATTATTCCATTAGTAGCTGGCATGATGCATATGCCACCGCGCACCTTTGCTTGGGCCAATATCAGCTCAGCTGCGTTGTGGGCACCGGCGTATGTATTACCAGGCTATTTACTCGGGCGCACATGGCAGCACCATTTAGACATTCCTCCCGGCCTTGAGGCTGCCCTGTTGATACTGGCTGCCATTATGGTGGTATTAGCGGTGGTGTTTTCCTGGGGTCGTCATCAGGTCACTAGACACGGCAGACTTTATCGCGCGCTCGCTGGTAGCATTCGCCGTTTACCGCTATTGCGCCGCCCCTGGCTAGCCATGAGCCATTCAGGCGAGGTTCCCTTAGCATCGATGCTACTATTAATAATCTCGCTGGGCACACTTTCTGGCTGGACACTGCTGGTCATTGCCCACGATGGCCCGTTAGAAATGGACCTGCTTGTTCAGCGACTTTTTGCCTGGCTGCATAGCGACCTTGGCTATTCGATAGGTAACATCTTTGCCCGCATAGGCGATACCTACGGCATTATCGCTTTAACGCTACCTTGGGCATTATGGCTACTAGTGCGTAAAAGAGTCGATGCTTTGCTACATTGGTGTGGCGGTTTTGCAGGTATCGCGTTGCTAAATACCGTTGGTAAAGGCCTATTTGGTCGTGCACGCCCTGATACGCCAGACTATTTAACAGGCTCATTCTCCTACCCCAGTGCGCACACTTCGACTGCCGTGGTCCTGCTTGGTCTCGCGGCGGCGTTTATAGCAGCCGAGCTGCCACGTCAAAAGCGTTTTTGGGCCTACTGGATAGCACTAGCCCTAACACTGCCCATGGCGTTATCGAGGTTAGTGGTAGGGGTTCATTGGTTCAGCGATTTGGTCGGAGGCGCGCTGTTAGGCATGGTAGTGTGCGCACTCACTCTACTTCATTGGCAGCAGCAACCACGGCCAAGCTTACGCCCTTGCCCATGGTGGCTTTTAAGCATCGCGTCTCTGGTATTAGTGAGCGCTCGGGTAGGTTTTTTACCGCCTGTTTAGGGGTAGATAAAGCCCTTGATTAGCCGAGCGCAAGCCATAGACCTACGCCGACCATCAGTGTACCGGCAATGCGATTAAGCAAACGCACATTACCGCTTTTACCAAGCACACTACGTAGCGTTTTGCCGCCGGTGGCATATACCAGCATGCTGGCAAATTCGATAGTCAAAATTACCGCAATCAACAGGCTAAGCTGCCCGCTAAGGGGGCGACTGCTGTCTAAAAACGGTGGCAGCAAGACCATAAAAAAGGCCCAACCCTTTGGATTGGCCACTGCCGTCACAAAGCCTTGCATCGCTAGCTGCAGGCGGCTAGCCGGAGGCCCAGCATCCAATTCACTGGGAATTGCCATGCGCCCCCGTGAACGCCACATCATAATACCTAAATAACCTAAGTAGGCGCCGCCCACCCATTTGAATAGCACGAATAGTTCTGGCTGGCGAAGCATTAACGCGGCAACACCCGCTCCTGCTGCTGCGGCCACTAACCCAACCCCAAGCAGCTCACCGATCATCATCCACAGGGTGCGCTTAACACCCTGGGTCATACCTAACACCATAGCAAGTGTCATACACATGCCGGGGGTTAGCGATACAAACAAAAACGTTGGCACAAAAACCGACAGCGTAGCCCACGACATCATCTCTCATTCATCCTTTAATGGGCTGGATTCACCGATGCCCTTTACCTCACCCCAGCGAGGCATCAACGTATGTTCAATACCTAACTGATTCAGTATCCGCGCCACGATAAAATCAATAAGATCATCAATGCTTTGTGGGCAGTGATAAAACCCTGGTGCGGCAGGCAGAATAACTACTCCTAGCCGACTAAGTGCCAGCATATGCTCAAGATGAATAGGAGAAAGCGGACTTTCGCGAGGCACTAACACCAGCGTTCGACGCTCTTTGATCGCCACATCTGCGGCCCGCTCAATCAGGTTATTGCTGGCTCCAGTGGCCACCGCTGACAAAGTGCCGGTTGAGCACGGGCACACTACCATCGCTGAAGGTGCGCCGGAACCAGAAGCCACAGGAGCCATCCAATCTTCGCGCCCAAAACAGCGGATCTGCCCCGGCTGGGCGCCACTGCGTTCGCTTAGCGCCTCCACTAACCGCTGTGGCTGCGCCGGTAGTGAAAACGGAGTCTCAGTGGCGATCACCATATGGGCGGCTTTCGAAATCATGACCCACACTTCATGACCTGCATCGACTAAAACATCAATCAACCGGAGGCCATACTGCGCACCTGACGCGCCAGTGAGCGCCACTGTAATAGGCTTTTTAAACGCTGCTTTGACTGAATTATTCAATCTTACCCCTCTCTGGCGATAGCTAAGGCGGCCAATAAGCGCTCATGAACGCCTTCAAAACCACCGTTGGACATCACTACGATACGATCCAGAGGTGACGCTTGAGTGACCACTGCCTGCACTAGGGTATTAATATCGCTGTATAGCTGTGCGTGGGCGCCTTGAGTAGCCACCAGCTCGTCCATTGACCAATCCAGGCCGGCAGGCTGAAACCAAAACACGCCATCAGCGTCAGCCACGCTGTCGATTAAGCGCTCGCGCAGCGCGCCCAATCGCATGGTGTTTGAGCGGGGTTCAATCACCGCCAGCAAACGCCCTTTGGTTGTCGCCGCGCGCAACCCCTTAAGCGTGGCGGCAATTGCCGTGGGGTGGTGAGCGAAGTCATCAATTACTTGGATGCCGTTAATTTCGCCGCGCACTTCCTGGCGCCTTCTTGGCGTTTCAAAACGGGCCAGCGCAGCACAGCCACGTGCCAAATCAACTCCGCATAGATGAGCGGCGGCAACAGCGGCCAATGCGTTGCGCGCGTTATGCTCTCCGGTGAGCGCCCACTCGACAACACCATCTTCATCTTGGCCTTTTTTATCCTGACCGGGCGCGCCCCCGCTATAAATCACCTGGAAGCGGCTGGCGTCGTCACGCTCTAGCTGAAACTGCCATTCGCTCTCGACCTGGTCGCCAAAATGTACGACTGGCGTCCAGACGCCCTGGGCGAGCACACGTTCAAGCGCAGGCTGCTGATCGGCCACTAACAGCTGGCCTTGGCTAGGTACCGTCCGCACTAGGTGATGGAACTGGCGCTCAATGGCGGCCAAATCAGGAAAAATATCCGCGTGGTCAAACTCAAGATTATTGAGGATCGCGATATGGGGGTGGTAATGAACAAACTTGGAGCGCTTATCGAAAAAGGCAGTATCGTACTCGTCAGCCTCAACAACAAAAGGTGCGGCTGGATCACCAATGCGGGCGGACACCCCAAAATTACGCGGCACACCACCGATCAAAAAACCCGGTATTAACCCAGCGCTCTCAAGTAACCAGGCTAATATACTTGCCGTCGTTGTTTTTCCATGAGTGCCCGCCACCGCAATCACACGCCGACCAGGAAGCACGTGTTCCGCCAGCCATTGAGCACCAGAGGTATAAGGCACATTGCTATTAAGTAGCGCTTCTACCTCTGGATTACCACGCGACATCGCATTGCCTACCACTACCAGATCAGGCAGAGGGGTAAGATGTTCGGCATGATAACCTTCCATCAAGCTAATACCCGCCTCCGTTAGCTGGGTACTCATTGGCGGGTAAACATTTTGATCAGAGCCGCTCACCTGATGCCCAAGCTCTCGCGCCAGCAGTGCAAGGCTACCCATAAAGGTGCCGCAGATACCAATAATATGCAGATGCATGGCTGTAGCCCCATTAATCGCTAATAAACTAATTCGTTCTAGCTAGTGCAATAAAAAAACAAACACTATGAAAATAGCCGGTTAGCGTAGCATGCTGGGTCTAATTGCTCATCTACTCATCGTTATAATTGAAGATTAGCCAGGGCAAAACGCCCTTAAAGTGACAAATCCATTCAGTTGTTGCAGGATGCCGCCACTGTTTATAAAGGATGGCTATTCCCCCATCCATTCATTCACCACGCTGGTAGCAACCTAGTTATCAGTGAAAGGAGCTTTACGATGCGCGTTTTAATTCGCTACTTTTTCCGCGGTGTTCGCTTGGTACTTGCCCCCATCATGCTTATTTCTGAAAAGCTCTCCACGCCTACTGCCGTAGATCGCACCCCCGAGCAACAGGCGCTTGTCGACCAAGAGTGTCAGCGCCTGGCCCTATATCAGTTTCGTAGCTGCCCTTTCTGTATCAAAGTGCGTAAAGAGATGGCTCGGTTAGGTTTGAAAATTGAATTGCGCGATGCCCAGCTTGATCCCGCCCATAAGCAGGCGCTATTAAAAGGAGGCGGTAAAGTAAAAGTACCTTGCCTTAAAATTACCCATGATGATGGCCGCGAAGAGTGGATGTACGAATCTGACACTATCAATACTTGGCTACATAAACAGTTTGGCTAATGGCCACTCCAGCAGGTCGATGACAATCGCCCTGCCGCGCTAAAAGCACTATGTTTAAAATTCGACTTTTTGCGCCTGCACATCGAACATCACATCAATGTCGATGCCCTCCTCAAGGCTTGGCGGGGCATCTAACTGAACTTGCAGCGCCAGCACGCCCTGAATCCTGCCTGTTACATGAACTGTTTGACTGTCGCGCTCATAGTGAGTCAACGACACTGTTACCTGGGCATCTCCTGAGGTATACAGCGGCGGTAAAGGAGTATTGCCGATAAGATAAACGACATCCGTCTCCATAAGCTCGTCTTCTACCAGAGTCAGACTGATAGAGATAGCGTCTCGAGCATCCCAGCTTTCATCGTCAATAAAGCCGGTGATATCAATGCGGACTTCATCCCCAAGCTCAATGAACGACGCACTTGAGTCATTGCCCTGACTTAAAATAAACCACTCGTGCGGCTCGCCATCCAGCACGCCCTCAATCTCCGGTGCAAGCTCACTCGTATAAGCAAAAGAGGGAATACACCAAGCCAATACCATGATCCCGATTTGTTTTCGCATATGCCTTCTCCTGCCAGTTTTGCACCACTTTTCGATTACTACTTTCGTCTAAATCCAACCGCTTTATATGGCGGCATTAGCCACCTCATTTAGTAGACGAATGATGCCTGTCATTATTTCGATTGTATGACGCGATGGGCACTCTCTATGTTAGTAGCCTATGTTGTAAGCTTAGGCCGCAAAACGGCTTTTATTGTGACCGTGTCTGTTTTACGGGTATTTCCTGCTATAAGCGAGGGAAAGCACCTGTTAAACGAACAATAAATAACTATCCAAGGGAACAATTATGACGTTCAAGAAGACCGTACTGGCTTCCGTTATTAGTGCCGTGTTCGCGGGTACTACGTTAATACCGCTAGCCGCGAGTGCTGAAACGCTGCGCATTGGTTACTCGGCTGACCCTGAAACCCTCGATATCCATGAGCAGCTTTCTGGCGGCATGCTGCGCTTCTCGCACCTGACGTTTGATCCGCTAGTACGCTGGACGAAAGATTTTGATTTCGAACCACGCTTGGCTACCGAGTGGGAACAGGTCGACGAAACCACCATGCGCATGACACTGCGTGAAGGCGTTACTTTCCACTCTGGCAACGAATTTACCGCCAAAGATGTGGTTTGGACTATTGAGCGTCTGAAAGAGAGCCCTGACTACCGCGCTATTTTTGAACCGGTTGCTAGCGCTGAAGCGGTTGACGACTACACCGTAGAGATCGTGACTACCGAGCCTTACCCACTACTACTGAACCTTGCTACCTACATCTTCCCGATGGATAGCGATTTCTATACCGGTGAAACCGACGACGGCAATGACAAAGCTGAAATCGTTAAAGCGGGTAACTCGTTTGCTTCACGCAATGTCTCGGGCACAGGCCCCTTTATTCTCACTGACCGCCGCCAGGGCGTGCGCGTTGATTTTGAACGCTTTGACGATTACTGGGATACAGAAACCGAAGGCAACGTGTCTGAAATCGTCCTGACGCCGATTGCTGAAAACGCTTCTCGCGTTGCCGCACTGCTCTCTGGTGGCGTGGATTTCATCGATGCCGTACCGCCTAACGATTTGGATCGGGTACGTGATGCCGATGGTGTCAATCTGATTGAGATTGACGGTACGCGCATTATTGGTTTCCAACTGAACGAAGAGCGCGTTGAAGCCTTCCAAGACGTTCGTGTTCGTCAGGCGATAGATCTAGCAATTAACCAGGAAGGCATTGCTGATCGCCTAATGCGCGGTTTTGCAACACCAGCTGGGCAATTCTCACCAGAAGGCTATTCGGGCCACAATCCAGATTTAGTGCCGCGCTATGACCTTGAGCGCGCTCAAGAACTTATGTCAGAAGCCGGCTACGAAGACGGCTTTACCATTGACATGATTGCCCCGAACAACCGCTATGTGAACGATGCGCAAATCGCTCAGGCAGTGGCAAATATGCTGGCGCAAATCAACATTAACGTTAACCTGCGCACCATGCCGCTCGCTCAGTACTGGCCGGAGTATGATACCCGCGAATCGGATATGGCGATGCTTGGCTGGCACTCTGACACTGAAGATACCGCCAACTTCTTCCAGTATCTCTCCTTCTGCATCGACACTGAAACCGGTGTAGGCCAATACAACTACGGCAACTACTGCAACGAAGAGATTGATGCGTTAGTAACCGAAGCGGATAGCGAAACGGATCTCGATACACGCAACGAAATGCTGCGTGAAGCAGAAGCCATGCTCTACGAAGACGTCGGTTTCATCATGTTGCATTGGCAGAACCTGGCGTATGCTTCTGCAGAGGGTATTGACGCCGAACCCGTGGTCAATGCTATCGACTTCCCGTACCTGGGTGACTTGGTCATTAACCGCAGCGAAGACTAATCAGCATTAGTGCTAGTTAATTAATGCTAGTGAGTCCTTAGCGGTAAACCAAAGCGTTACCACCGCTATTAACTGCAAGGATGCTTCGCTCCCTATTAGCTTAGGGAGCGAAGCCTTTTGCTTGGCGGTTCGAGACTGCTAAACGCTGCAAAGCATGCCCCTACTCCCTTTGTTGAAACCCTTTATATAGGTGGCGTACGCCATGATTGCCTTTTTAATCAAGCGGCTGATGCACGCGATGTTGGTGATGTTTGTCATCAGCGTGCTGGCCTTCGCTATTCAGGATAACCTGGGTGACCCCGTACAACAGATGGTGGGGCAATCCGTGCCGGAGAGCGAACGCGAAGCAATTCGTGAGCGCTTAGGTCTGAATGACTCTTTCCTGGTGCAATACGTACGTTTTGCTAAAAATGCCGTGCAAGGTGATTTTGGTTACTCATACTTTTACCGAGAGCCCGCGCTCTCAGTAATCGCCCGACACTTACCTGCCACCCTTGAGCTGGTATTTGCTGCAACGCTGATTATCGTGGTTTTTTCAGTGCCCATTGGGGTGTATAGCGCGATCAAGCCTCGATCACCGATTTCACGCTTATTTATGGGCGTTTCCATTATTGGTATTTCCATTCCGGTCTTTCTTACCGCCATCTTACTTATTCAAATTTTTGCGATTGGCGTAACCGTTACGCTATTCCCTGAAACGACGGGCTGGGGTTCATGGCTGAACAGCTTGTTCTCCACCCAAGGCGATATGCCATCCTTTGGTCGCGGTTATGACTTGGTCAATGTGGCAGGCAACTGGGATACCAACCTAGCAACGTGGAATGGCTTAAAGCACTTGGTGCTCCCAGCAGTATCGCTGGCTTCTATCATGCTGCCACTTTTTATTCGCTTGATACGCGCCGAAATGATGGAAGTCCTCCAGTCGGAGTATGTTAAGTACGCACGAGCCAAAGGGATTTCCATGCGTCGGGTGTATTTTGTTCATGCGCTAAAGAACACAATGCTCCCCGTCATTACCGTTGGTGGCGTGCAGATCGGTACCATGGTGGCTTACACCATTTTGACCGAAACCGTTTTCCAGTGGCCGGGGATGGGACTGATGTTCCTAGATGCAATAAACCATGCTGATATCCCCCTGATTGTGACTTACCTAATGATCGTCGGCGTTATTTTCGTGGTTACCAATACCATTGTGGACCTGATTTACGGCCTAGTGAATCCGACCGTTAAACTGACTGGGAAGCCCGCATGACTATAACGACCACTGCTTCACCCAGCCGCTGGGAACGCTTGCGCGACTCCTACCTGTGGTACACCTTTAAGCGTGATCGCACCGCTCAGCTGTGCCTGGCCGTATTTATCTGCATGGTCGTTGCCGCCTTTGCATCACCGCTATTGGCGCCCACTGACCCGTATGATTTGCGTCATATTAATATTCTCGACTCTGAGCTACCGCCCTTTTGGATTGATGGCGCCGATGACCGCTATGCGCTGGGTACCGATGCCCAAGGGCGCGATTTATGGTCGATTGTGCTTTATGGAACACGCGTTTCACTGCTGATTGGCTTCGGCGCAGTCATTCTACAAGCCCTGATTGGTGTCACCTTCGGCCTGATGGCGGGTTATCTAGGTGGCCGCGTAGATACAGTGTTGATGCGGCTGGCGGATATCCAGCTTTCATTCTCTACGCTGATGGTCGCTATCGTCGTCGGAGCCGTGGTGAAAGCCACCATGGGGAGCGCCTTTTATAGCCAGTACGCGGTACTCATGTTGATCTTAATTATCGGCCTTGCCGAGTGGCCCCAATACGCGCGTACCGTTCGTGCCTCCGTGTTGGCGGAAAAAAACAAAGAGTATGTGGATGCTGCCCGGGTCATGGGGCTGCGCAGTAAACGCATTATGTTCCGTCATGTGCTGCCCAACACCATGTCACCGATCTTCGTAATCTCTACGGTGCAAATTGCCAACGCGATTATCTCTGAAGCGGCATTGTCGTTTTTGGGGCTGGGTATGCCGGAAACACACCCATCGCTGGGATCGCTGATTAAATCTGGCTTTGACTATATTCAGTCAGGCTCCTGGTGGATCACCTTGATTCCTGGGGCCGTGCTGGTAGTGCTGGTGCTGTCGATCAATCTACTCGGTGATTGGCTACGTGATGTCATGAACCCACGACTCTATAAAGGCTGAGGGCTCCATGGCACTACTCGACGTTACTAATTTAGATGTCCGCTTTGCGTTGCGCCAAGGTGAGGTACACGCCTTGCGTGATATTAGCTTCAGTCTTGAGCGTGGAGAACGCTTAGGCATTGTCGGTGAATCCGGTGCGGGGAAATCCGTAGCGGCGTTCTCACTGCTGAACTTAATTGCCAAACCCGGCTTTATTGCCGGGGGCAGCATTAACTTTGACGGCCAAGTCCTTAACCGCATGTCGGAGCGTGGCCTGCGTAAAGTACGCGGCAATCGCATTTCGATGATCTTTCAAGACCCGATGATGACACTGAACCCGGTGCTCTCCATTGGTGAACAGATGCTAGAGTGCTTGAAAGCGCATCGTCGCATCTCAACGAAAGAAGCGCGCGCCATTGCCCTGGATAAGCTGCGCCAAGTGCAAATTCCGTCACCTGAAAAGCGCTTGGAACAATACCCTCACGAACTATCTGGCGGCATGCGTCAACGCATAATTATCGCCATTGCCTTGCTGCTTGATCCGGACATTATTATTGCCGATGAGCCCACGACGGCCCTCGACGTAACAATCCAGGCCGAGATCATGGCGCTGCTGCTTGAGCTCTGCGAGCAACACAATGTTGGGCTTATTCTGATCACCCACGACCTGGGCGTGGTAAGCCAAGTCACCCAGCGCATGCTAGTGATGTATGCCGGTCGAGTGATTGAACAGGGCCCCACCCGGGAAATCATTAACGATCCTCAGCATCCCTATACCCAAGGGTTAATTAATGCACTGCCGCAAATGGCAACGCCTGGCGAGAAGCTCAACCAGATTCGCGGCAGTATGCCATCGCTCTCTAACCTGCCAAGCGGCTGTGCGTTTCATCCGCGCTGCGATTTTATCAATCGTGCCGATGGTCAGCCCCGCCCCGCCTGCACCCAGCTTGTGCCAGAGTTCGTCGAATCTGGCAACTGCCGGGTCGCGTGTCATATGGTGGCTGAAATGCTCGAAGATCGTCGTTTGAAGGAGGAAACCTTATGAGTGCGCAGGCTGAGGCCTTATCGGCCAACCGCATTCCCACGCCTAGTCAGAATGAGGAGAGCACCGAGTCACTGCTGCAAATTCGCAATCTCAAAAAGCGCTTCTCACTCTCGGGTGACTTCCTCGATCAGTTGCGCTTCAAAGGCGGCAAACTGGTTCGCCATCAGGAATACGTCCACGCTATTAATGGTGTTAACCTCGATATTAAACGCGGTGAAGCACTATGTGTGGTGGGTGAATCTGGCTGTGGGAAATCCACCGTGGCGCGCACGGTAATGGGACTGCTTACCCCATCCGAAGGTCAAATTAGCTACGACGGCAAACGCATCGATAATTTGAGCTCGCGTCAGCTGTTGCCTTATCGCAAGCGTATGCAGATGATTTTCCAGAACCCTTATGCATCGCTTAACCCACGCATGACTATCCAGCAGACCCTTGAGGAGCCCCTGCGCCTTCACCATCCAGAGTGGAAACGGCAGCAGATTCTCGACAAGGTGGAAGAGGTCATGCGCTCAGTTGGCATCGACCCCGACTGGGGAAAACGCTTTGGTCACGAGTTCTCCGGCGGTCAACGTCAGCGCATTGCGATTGCTCGCGCCCTCGCCGTCGACCCTGAGTTTATCGTCGCTGATGAGCCCATTTCCGCCCTGGATGTCTCGATTCAAGCACAGGTACTCAACCTGTTAATGGATGCTCAGCACGAGCGCAACCTTACCTATCTGTTTATTACCCACGATCTAGCCGTTGTTGAGCACTTTGGTACCCGTGTGGCGGTGATGTATTTAGGTACGGTATGTGAAATTGCTACCACGGCTACCCTGTTTGAGAAGCCGCGTCATCCCTATACCCAAGCGCTACTGTCAGCGATCCCTCGTTTAAAAGATGACCGCCCTCAACATATTCGCCTATCCGGTGAAGTGCCTACCCCGGTTAATCTGCCGAGTGGCTGCGTGTTTCATGGTCGCTGCCCTTACGCTAATGCGCGCTGTAAACAGGAGATTCCCGTGTTAAAAACCCAGGATGACGGAACGCGTGTGGCGTGCCACGCTGTAGAAGAGGCGCGCCTATGAACGGGGCACTAACTATTGCACAGCGAATCAAGGCGCGAAGAGGTAGAGCATGGAAATTCGCTGGCTAGAAGATTTTATCGCCCTGGCCAGGACACGGCACTTTTCTCGCGCAGCAGATGATCAACATGTGACCCAGCCCACCTTCTCCCGGCGCATTAAGCTGCTTGAGGAGGAGATGGGCGTCACGTTGATTAATCGCCAAACGCTACCGCTCTCACTCACCCCCGCTGGGGAGGAGTTTTTAACGCTGTGCGAGCAAGTGACCGAGCGGGTAAGATTAACGCGTGACCGGGTGCGCGAAATTAATGCCGGTCAGCAACGACGCATTATGGTGGCAGCACCGCAAAGCCTGCTGCCACACTTTTTACCTGAATGGCTCGTATCCACAGGTTGGCAAGATCGCGTACAACCCTATTTACGCGCCACGGGGTGGGTGGCTAATGACTATTTTTTAGCTTTGGCACGCGCTGAATGTGACCTGGCAATTTGCTACTGGCCGGTTGGGCGGTGTGATCTCGATATGGACACCAGTGCCTGTACCTACCGAGTGATTGGTCATGAAAGACTGATCCCCGTGACAGGACTTACGACCACGGGTGAGCCCTGCGCACTGCTACCTGGAACGCGCAATCAGCCGGTGCCATGGCTGGCTTATCCCAAGCGCGGTTTACTCGGGTCTGCCGTTAAAGCACATTTGGCTCGATTACCTCAAGGCACTTATTTAACGGCTCAAAGTGAAAATCTTTACGCCGCAGGTATCAAAGAGTTAGTCCTACTCGGGTACGGAATGAGCTGGTTGCCGGAGCGGAATGTTGCAGCTGAACTTGCTGAAGGTACGCTGGTAAGAGCAGGCGACAGCCGCTGGGATGTTCCTATGGAGTTACGGCTATACCGTCACCAGAGCCAACACCACGCCGAGCTGGACAGGTTCTGGAGTGAGCTCGCCTCTCCACGTACTTGAATCCAGATTTGAGAAAGCTTATTTGAGAAAGGGCACGGTTTGCATGTCAACAACTCTGTTTAATCTACAACGCGATCACATAGCCCACTTAGCGCACGCTTATGCAGATATAATGGCGCGTCAAGGCTTTGATAGCCTAGCTATTTATAGTGGACATGCCAATGTTCACTTTGCTGATGACCATACGCCTACGTTTCAAACCTATGGGCATTTTATGCACTGGGTCGGGTTAGCCGATGTGCAACATAGCTGGCTGATTATTCAGCCTGATGAGCGCCCTCAACTCTATCTATATGCCCCTGCTGATTTTTGGCATTTACCCACACACTTACCGGAAGAACCCTGGGTAACAGCATTTGATGTACATCTATGCAGCGACAAAATCACGCCTCAGCTCACAGGACGCGCTGCGATTATTGGCGATATAGGTAGTCTTACGCTAAACACTCAACAAGCACTTACTGTAGACAAGCAGCCTGCCGCCCTCATTAATGCCCTTGATGAGCTGCGGATGTTCAAAACGCCTTATGAAATTGCCTGTTTACGTGAAGCTAACCGCTTAGCCATGGCGGGCCACCAGGCAGCTCAGGCGGCCTTTATTGGCGCATCCAGTGAATTGGATATTCAGTTGGCCTACTTAGCGGCCAGCCGTCAGCGTGAATCCGCCGTTCCTTACCAAAATATCATTGGCCTTAATGATCACGCCGGGGTCTTGCACTACCAACATTATGACCTCAATTCCTCAAAGCAGCGCTTCAGCTTATTAGTTGATGCTGGTCGTCGGTATCGGGGCTACTGTGCGGATATCACCCGCACCTACGCGGGACCAGATGCGCCCACAGAGTTTGGTGAGCTAGTGACAGCAATGCATGGCTTAAAGGGCGAGTTGGTAAAAGCGGTGGCGCCCGAGGTTAGCTTTTTGAAGCTACACGAGCAAATGCATCACCATTTAGGTGAGATTTTAGTGGCTCATGACTTGTTCAAGGGCACCGTAGAGCAAGCCGTTGCAGAAGGCGTGACTCGCGCATTCTGCCCTCACGGGTTGGGACATTCACTAGGGCTTCAAGTACATGATGTCGCGGGGCTACGTCACCCAGATGGCACACCCTCGCCAGCACCAGAAAGCCACCCTGCTTTGCGACTAACACGCACACTACGCCCAGGCATGGTCGTTACCATTGAGCCAGGTTTGTATTTTATCGATATGCTCTTAGCCCCACTACGAAATACCTCTTTACCCATTAACTGGAAACTAATCGATCAGCTCTCGCCCTGTGGCGGCATTCGCATTGAGGATAACGCGGTCGTAACGGAAAGCGGCTTTGGTAATCTGACGCCTTAATTTTATCTGAGACTACTTTTCCACTATCTAAACGCACATCGCCCGGCTCTAGGCCGGGCGATATTGCCACTATACTTTTTTACTGACGTTTATACTGCTCTAACGACAGTAAATGCCATCACTTAGAAGCGGTAGGTGACACCGCCGCCAATCGTTACAGGATTCATATCCACTTCGCCCACACCAACGCCGTTGGCATTAATATCTGCGCTCACATCAGCGTAGCTGACATAGCCATTCAGCATGACATTCTGAGTAACCGCTAAGTCCACACCCGCTTGACCAATAATGCCATAGCTTTCATCAATGCTTACGTCGGCAGGCTCACCAGAGAAACGCGTGTAGTTCAAGCCAGCACCAACGTATGGCTGCACACGTGAATCTAGACCGCCCATGGGGTAGTAGTTCACCAACAAGTTGATAGGTAAGCGATCAACGCTACCAATATCACCTGCGGAAGCTGTATTAAGATCATGCTCAAATTTCTCGGAGCTGTTCAGCTCTAGGCCAACTTTATCAGTCACCAAATAGCCTGCACCGAAAGTAAAACCGCGTGCGCTTTGTACATTTAATGAATCGCCATCGACGTTTCCGTTACCTGAACCCGTATCCGTTTGGGCAACGCCGCCACGGACAAAGATGTCTCCGGCGTTATAAGCGAGAGCCGCTTGGCTAGCCAGTGCGAAACCAGCAGTGATTACAGCAGCAGAAATCAGTTTCATATTACTCATCAGGGTCGTCCTCTATGCAGTGCGCAGTTCCTTGCGCGTTGGGATTGCGATACTTGCTATCCAACTTTCCTATACAGCATAGAGTATACGAACAGTGTTTCCAAATTTCCTGTAAAATATTGTTATAAGTAAACCGAACCTGATAGTTTTTCCCAAGCATATCGGCATAGGGGCGGTCAGCATGGCTGACCGGTCCCCTGCCACACCACCCGGCATGCGGGTCCGCACCGGGCGGTTCGAGAAGTTAAGGTTAT